>JBAVOG010000314.1:0-5855 GCA_049691875.1 Burkholderiales bacterium
TGCCGCGATTGCGGATGGCCGGATGAGCGATCTGCGGCATCGCGGCCGCGACGAGGGGCAGGTGCTCGGCGATCTCGCCGGAGTGCTCGACGTCGGCATGCCGAGCGAGCGCGCCGATGAACACGCCTTTCTTGTCCACGCGGATGGCAGCAAGGTCCACGATCGGATTGATGTCAACCAGAACCGCCGGACGCGCGACGCGGAAATTGAGCATCGGCATGAGGCTCTGTCCGCCCGCCAGGATCTGGGCGTCGGGCCCGTGTCGCGCGAGGAGCTCGATCGCATTCGCGACGCTATTCGCGCGCTCGTAGGAAAAGGACGGTGCTTTCATTCTGCTGAGCCCGCTAGTGTTTTGGTGCGTTGCGGAATACCGATGGCACGATGCCGGGACTTGGAATGCAGCGCCCTGGCCGATCGATCATACGATGATCCCGCGGCAACTGCCACCTGAGCGGTCAGCGATTCGCGGTACCGCGCGCGCGCCGGTCAGTGCGGCACGCGACCGAGGTATGTGCGAACAGCTTCGTGCGCAGCGAGCGCGTCGATGCTTGCGGCCTCGGTGATCCGACCGCCGTTCACGAAGATGAACCGCTCGCAGGTCTCGCGGAGAATCTGAAGATGGAACGGCTCGGTCGGGTGCAGGCATAAAAAGACCACGCGACCGTCGCTGCGCAGCCTGCGAAAAAAATCGAGCATGAAGCCGATGTACCCATCCTGGGCGTTGAATTGCGGCTCGTCGAAGAGGTGGACCAGCGGGTAGTCGGTCCCGGCGCGATCGAGCAGGAAGGCCGGCACCGAGCGCTTGAATTTCCGCACCTGGTAGGACTGGTGATAGTGGATGGCGAGCCGGTCGCGTTCGCGATAGCGCACGCGATGGATGTCGCGACCCGCGACGAGCACGCGCCCCGCGCTCGGCAGGTTCGAGCCGGTGATGAGCTCGAACAGTGTCGTCTTGCCGGATCCGTTGGGTCCCATCACGCCGACGATCGCAGGAGCTGGCACCTCCAGATCGGCTTCGAGTGAGAACGTCACCCGGCGGCGTACGACGCCGCGCACGTACTCCTTGCGCAATGCCTGAACGGCGAGCAGCGGGGCACCGTGCGCCGGTTCGCCCGTCGCGCTCATGTGTCCTTCCGAGTCACTCTCATATTCCGAGCAGGCGCGTGCGCAGCGCCTCGTCCTCGAGCAGCGCGCGCGCGGGCCCCGTATGAACGATGCGACCCTGGTCCATGACGTAGGCGCGGTCCGCGACCGCGAGCGCGCTGCCCACATTCTGCTCGACGACGAGCGCCGCGATGCCTTCGTCCCGAAGTCGCACGATCGTGCGCATCACGTCCTGGGCGATTTTCGGTGCAAGCCCCTGCGTGGGCTCGTCGAGCAGCACAAGCCCGGGCGACCCGACCAGCGCACGGCTGATCGCGACCATCTGCATCTCGCCGCCCGACAGGTTCTCGCACTCGCGAGGCATCAGGTGCTCGAGCGCGCTGAAGATCTCGCAGCACTCCTTTTCCGACCAGCTGCGAAAGCGGGTGCGCTTGCGGGCGATCGCAAGGTTGCGCGCCACGGTGAGCGTCGGAAAGATCCGACGGTCGTCGGGCACCCAGCCCATCCCCGCGCGCGCGATCTCGTGCGTGGGCGAGCGCGTTACCACCCGACCGTCGAAGCGCACGTCGCCGCCGCGCGGTGGCGTGAGTCCCAGCACCGACCGGAGCGTCGTGGTCTTGCCTGCGCCATTGGCGCCGAGGAGGGCGACCACTTCGCCCGCGCCGACCGTGAGGGAAACGTCGAACAGCGCCTGCGTTTCACCGTAAAAGGCGGTGATGTGGTCGACTTCGAGCATCACGACCCGAGCGCTCCGAGGTTGGACCGCTGCACCCAGGGATTCTGCCGCAGCACCGCGGGAGTGCCGGTGGCGATGACCTGGCCCCAGTGGATGACCGAAACGGTGTCGGCGAGCCGGAACAGGAATCGCATGTCGTGCTCGATTATCACGATGGTGAGCGAGCGTTTGAGCTCCTCGATCAGCTCGGCCAGCCGTGCAGTTCCCTCCGCGCCGAGGCCGGCCGTCGGCTCGTCGAGAAAGAGTAGGCGCGGCGCAGCCGCAAGCGCCACGGCAATCTCGAGCGCGCGCCGTTCCCCGTAGGAAAGGCTCTTGGCCCTGGAATGCTCCTTTCCGCGCAACCCGACCCGTGCAAGCGTATGGGCGGCCGCCTCGACTGCGGCCGTGTCGCGCATCGCGTCGCGCGCCATGTCGAATCCGCGCGCGCGCAGCGCCGGCAGCGCGACGAGCACATTGCCGAGCGCCGTGTAGTCGTCGAAAAGGTTCATGATCTGGAACGAGCGCGCCACGCCCTTGCGGGCGATCGCGCGCGGGGCCAGGCCCGTGATGTCCTCGCCGGCGAACCGGACCACGCCGCGATCGGGTCGAAAGCGGCCCGTCAGCACATTGAAGCACGTCGTCTTGCCCGCGCCGTTCGGGCCCATGATCCCCGAGAGGCAACCCTCCTCGAACGCGAGGCTCACGTCTTCGAGCACCACCTGATCGCCGAAGCGCTTATGGATGTGCCGGGCCTCGAAGAGCGGGTTCACAGCGTGACTCCGCCGGTCGCGGGCCGCTGCGCGCGCAGGCGCGCCGCGACACCCTGAGCGATTCCGGCAATCCCTTCGGGCCGGAACAGCACCATCGCCATGAAGATCAGGCCGTACCAGAGCAGCCACGTCTCGGTGTACGCGCCAAGGAGGTCGCGGGCCAGGATGAAGAAGAGCGCGCCCACCACCGGCCCCCAGAAGCTCACGAGCCCGCCGCCGACGAGCACCATCATCACGACGAATCCCGAGTTGTGCAGGCTCATCACGTTCGGATACGCGGATTGCTGCGCCATGGCGAACAGTCCGCCGGCAACCCCCGCAACGGCGCTCGAGAGCACGAAGGCGAGCCACTTGTAGAGCCACACGTTGTGCCCGACGTATGCGGCGCGCATCTCGTTCTGCTTCACTGCCTGCAGGACGCGTCCGAACGGCGAGTGGACGATCCGCCACAGACCGAGTAGGACGGCGACGAAGATCACGAGACCGAAGTAGAAGAGCGCCGCGTTGCTCTCGAGCGGCACGCTCGTGACGCCGAGCTCCACCGGGAGCCGGCGGATGTCGAGCAGTCCGTCCTCTCCGCCCGTGACGCTGTGCCATTTCAGCGCGACGAACCAGAAGACCTGGCCGAAGGCGATGGTGAGTAGCGCATAGTAGATGCCGCGCCGGTGCGAGATGAACAGCGCGACCACCGCGCCGCACAACGCGGCCGTCAGAGCGGCGCCGGCCATGCAGAACCACAGATTCGGCCAGAGCTTGAGCTGGAGGAGCCCGAAGGCGTAGGCACCGACGCCGAAGTACGCGCCGTGGCCGAAGGACGGCAACCCGCCATAGCCGAGCAGCAGGTTGTAGCCGAGCGCGAAAATCATCCAGATCATGACTTCAAGCGCCAGGTACTGGTATAGCCCGACGCGCGCGAGCCACAGCGGCGTGGTCGCCAGGAGCGCGCAGGTCACGATAATCTGCCAGGTGACCGCAGGGGCGGGCCGATCGGCCGCGATCATCCGCACCTCCTCCTTTCTTCGGGCGCCCCGCACGCGCTGGAACGGGGGGGCTGGACACGAAGAAATATACGTTCTAATATCGGAACACACAAGAATATACATTCTTTACGTCCTGCCCGCAGTTCGGAGGCAGGGAGCGGGTGCGAAGGAGGAGAGCGGCAATGGCGACCGCGCCGGCACGCGCCGGCACATTCGAAGAGCTCAAGGCCGCGATCTCGCGGCAGTATCCGGTGCTCCCGAAGCAACTCCAGCGCATCGCACGCTACGCGCTCGAGCGCCCGCACTCGCTCGCCCTGAACACCATTGCGGCGATCGCGGAGGACGCCGAGGTGCAGCCCTCGTCGCTGATCCGGTTCGCCAACGCGCTCGGATTCCGCGGCTTCTCCGAGATGCAGCGCATCTTCCGGACTCACCTCGTCGAGCGGTCCGCCAGCTACCGCGAGCGAATCCGCGAGATGCGCTCGCACCTGCGCTCTGGCGCGAACACTCCGGAAGCAGTGCTGCACCACTTCGTCGAGAGCTCGACCCACGGCCTCGAGCATCTGGGCGAGCATATCCGCGCGCCGGATCTGCGCAAGGCCGTGCGCATCCTCGCGGCGGCGGCGCGGGTGCACGTGTTTGCGCAGCGGCGGGCATTCCCGGTCGCGGCCTACTTCTCCTACGCGCTGAACCAGCTCGAAGTGCGCACCCAGCTGATCGACAGCGTCGGCGGAATGCAGCACCAGTGCGCGCGGGGCATCTCGCCGGACGAGGCGCTGGTCGCGGTGAGCTTTCGCAATTACTCGCCGGACACGGTCGAAATCGCCGCGCTGTGCCACGCGCGGGGCGTTCCGGTCGTCGCGATCACCGACGGGCCGCTCTCGCCGCTCGTGAGCAGCGCGTCGGTCGTGCTCGAGATCGGCGACGACTCCAGCAAGCCGTTCCGCTCGCTCGTCGAGCCGCTCTGTCTCGCGGAGTCCCTTGTTGTGAGCCTCGGACACCGCATCGCCGAGCAACCCGGCGCCCGCGTACGCGGGATGCGGAACCGATGAGCGCCGCGCATGGGTGAGCCGACGACCCGCCCCGCTGCGGTACGCGACCGCCAGCTCGACGTGATCTGTGTCGGCCGGGCCGCGGTCGATCTTTACGGCGAGCAGATCGGCTCGCGCCTCGAGGACATGCAGACCTTTGCGAGGTACCTCGGCGGGTCGCCGGCAAACACCGCGGTCGGATGTGCGCGACTGGGATTGCGACCGGGAATGCTCACCCGCGTCGGGGACGAGCACAACGGGCGCTTCGTGCGCGAGACGCTCGTCGCCGAGGGGGTGGACGTCCGGGGCGTCGTGACCGATCCGCACCGGCTCACCGGGCTCGTCTTCCTGGGCATTCGCGACCGGCACACTTTCCCGCTCATCTTCTATCGCGAGAACTGTGCGGACATGGCGCTCTCGCAAGAAGACTTCGACGCGGCATTCATCGCGTCGGCGCGGGCACTGCTGATTTCCGGGACGCATCTGTCGACCGAGCGCACCTACGATTCCTGCCGGCAGGCGATGCGCTATGCGCGCTCGGCCGGAACGCGGGTCGCGCTCGACATCGACTACCGCCCGGTGCTCTGGGGACTCACCGGGCACGGACTCGGCGAGGAGCGTTTCGTAGCCTCCGACCGCGTGAGCCAGCACATCCAGACCGTCGTGAGCGAATGCGATCTCATCGTCGGCACCGAGGAGGAGATGCACATCGCGGGGGCGAGCACCGACACGCTCGTTGCGTTGCGCACGCTGCGCGCCCTCACGCGCGCGACGCTCGTGCTGAAGCGCGGGCCCATGGGTTGCGCCGTGTTCCCCGGCGAGATCCCCGCACGGCTCGAGAACGGAATTGTTGGTCCGGGGTTTCCCGTCGAGGTGTTCAACGTGCTCGGCGCGGGCGACGGGTTCATGGCCGGATTCCTGCGCGGCTGGCTGCGCGACGAGCCGCTCGAGCGATGTGCGACCTACGCGAACGCCTGCGGTGCGCTGGTCGTGTCCCGGCACGGCTGCGCGCCGGCCATCCCGAGCTGGATCGAGCTCGAGTACTTTCTCGCGCACGGCAGCCCGAAAGCGAGAATCCGCGACGATGCGGCGCTCGAGCGACTGCACCGGTCGACCACGCGCAGGGGCCACTGGCCGAGCCTTGCCGTCCTCGCGTTCGATCACCGCACGCAGCTCGAGGAGCTTGCGGAGCGGAACGGCGCGCCACGCGAGCGCATCGGCGCATTCAAGCGCCTGGTCGCGGACGGGGCGCGGC
>JBAVOG010000315.1:0-16435 GCA_049691875.1 Burkholderiales bacterium
GGTCCAGGTGGACCTTCGTTACCCGGCAGGGCAATCCGTAATCCGCGGCAAGCGCGCGGCAGAAGCGCGCCCAGGCGGCGGCATTCGGGCTGATGCCGTGGTTGACGTGCAGACAGGAAAGGCGGTACCGCGCCGCCCGCTCCACGAGCAGGTCCAGAAGGACGGCCGAGTCGATGCCGCCCGACAGCCCGAGCGTCAGCCGCGCGCCGGGGCGGACACTGCATGCGAGCTCGCGGGCCAGATGCTCGCCGAGCTCACTTGACTTGCGCTTCCTCGAATTTGCCATAGGCCATGAGCCGCTCGAACCGCTCCTCGACGAGCTTGTCCACGCTTTGCCCCGTCGCCTGGCGCAGCGCGTCCTGCAAAGCCTTCTTCACGTTCTGCGCCGCGACCGCATAGTCGCGATGCGCCCCGCCGAACGGCTCGCTGATGATCTTGTCGACGAGCCCGAGGGATTTGATGCGGGAGGCGGTGATTCCGAGCGTCTCGGCTGCCTCGGGCGCCTTGTCAGCGCTCTTCCAGAGGATCGATGCGCAACCCTCGGGCGAAATCACCGAGTAAGTCGCATATTGAAGCATCAGCGTCACGTCGCCCACTGCGATCGCCAGGGCCCCGCCCGAGCCACCCTCCCCGATGATCGTGCACACGATCGGCACGCGCAGCTCGGCCATCACGTAGAGGCACCGGCCGATCGCCTCGGATTGGCCACGCTCTTCCGCGCCGATTCCGGGATACGCTCCCGGCGTGTCAACGAACGTCAGTACTGGAACACCGAACTTCTCGGCAATGCGCATCAACCGCATGGCCTTGCGATATCCTTCCGGTCGCGGCATGCCGAAATTGCGCAGCAGCTTCTCGCGGGTGTCCCGGCCCTTCTGGTGGCCGATGACCATCACCGTCTGGCCGTTGAAACGGGCCAGCCCCCCGACGATCGAAGGGTCGTCCCCGAAGGCACGGTCGCCGTGCAGCTCCTCGAAGTCGGTGCAGAGCGCCTGGATGTAGTCGAGGGTATAGGGACGCTGCGGGTGGCGCGCGACCAGGGCCGTCTGCCAGGGCGTGAGCTTGCCGTAGATTTCCTTGGTGAGCGTCTGGCTCTTCTTCTGCAGCCGCTGGATCTCCTCCGAAATGTCCACCGCCGGATCGTCCTGGACGTATCGGAGCTCGTCGATCTTCCCTTCCAGCTCGGCGATCGGCTGTTCGAATTCGAGAAATGTGGCCTTGGCGTTCAACGTTGCCCGTTTGGCGTGACCCGGATCGAGGATTCTAGCAGGCCGGTGCAGTCCGGCCGCGTTGCTCAATACTCGACCGGCACGGGATCCAGACTGCGCCAGAGATACCACGTTGCCACCGAACGCCAAGGTGCCCAGTCCTGCGCCAGCATCCGGATGTCGTCATTCGGCACGTGGTCGCCTCCGCCGTAGTGGATGTACACAGCCTTGCGCAGACCGAGGTCGTCGAGCGGCAGCACGTCGGGCCGGAGCAGGTGAAACATGAGGAACATCTCGGCCGTCCAGCGACCGATCCCGCGTACCTGCGTGAGCTCGTCGACGATCGACTCGTCGTCCATCCCGGCCCAGCGCGCGGGGTGCAACGTGCCCGCGCAAAATCGCTGCGCGAGGTCGTACAGATACTCTGCCTTGCGCTGCGAAAGTCCCGCCGCGAGGAGGCGATCGCGGCGCGCCTGCGCAATTTCGGCGGGGCGCATCGTCGGCGACACCTGCGCGACCTTCGACCAGACGCTGTCGGCCGCCTTCACCGAAATCTGCTGCCCGACGATCGCCCGCGCCAGCGTCTGAAACGCATCGCCCCGGGTTCTCAGCGCGATGCGAGGATGACACCTCATGATGCCTCCCATGACCGCATCGCGACGTGCGAGCGCGCGCTTCGCGCGCGGCCAATAGGCAGGCATCGTCGCCGTCGGGGCTTGTACCGGAGCGCTCACGAGCTCGCTGCAAGCGGAAGATTGGTGAGGAGATTCTGCGGTTTCAGCCTGACCACGTTGTGCTCGTCCATGGCGAGCGCCAGGTAAGTGGGCTGTCCGGCCACGTCCGGCCGGATCACGGCGGTTTCCGCGAAATCGAGGCGAAACAGCGCGAGCAGCTGCCGCATCCGACCCGGCTCGACTTCTCCGCCTTGCCACAGGTCATTCAGCACCGCGGAGGATTGCGCATCGAGCCCGACGTGCCACGCCCAGCGGTCGTGCTCGATTTGCCGCAACGGCTGGATCGAGAGCTCGAGCTCGAAGAAATGGCGTATCCAGCGCTCGAGGACACGCGCCAGCGCCCGCAGGCCTGCCCGACCGTAGTTGAGATTGATGACGAAATCGTGGCGCTGGTCGCGCGACCAGTAATCATTTGCATTCTGCTCGTCGATGACGTCGAGATTCGTGCTGCGAATCGGCGCCTGTGCCTCGACGATCAACCGCCCGAGTGAGCCGTAAGCACTTCCGCTCGCGTGCATCTCGACGGTCTCGAGATCGGCGAGCACGATGGTCCCCCCTTCGACGCTTGCTTTCTGTTCGCGGTAGAAGAGCTCGCCGGCGCGCGCTTCGAGCGGGTCCTCCACGCCCTCGAGCACGTTGCGCAGGATGACCTGCGTGAGCTGGTCGATGAAGAGGGGCGGGGTGTTGATCCCGGTGCCGTTGAACAATCCGGCGTAACACGCTTCGACCGATCCCGCCGCGAGGAGACGCGCAAAGTAATCGAGGAGTACCCGGTAATTGAATCGCGCATCGGAATCCTCCACCGACTCGAGCTCCTGCGCGGGGACCGGGCGACGGGGGTCGTTCATCAGGGATTCGTGCAAGGCACGCTCCGCAGGCCCGGATTCATCCACCGGCCGGATCTCCGGGCGCAGCAGGTACGCGCGCAGAAAATCTTCGGTGACGACCAGGCGCCCTGCCGTGTCGCGGTCGAGCAGGTGAAAGCCAGAGTTGCGCCAGAAATCAGGCATGAGCGGAAGCCCGTGCATCCGCGACGCAATTGGTACGCGGGATACGCGGGAGGTGGGGCGCGCGCCGCCTCCGCGGGCAATGCGTCACGTCAGGTCGTAGCGCGTGCGGACTGATCGACGCGGCTCGGAACGACGCGGCTCGGAACGACGCGGCTGTGGGACGACACGTGCTGGACCAGGAATTCCATCTGGTCGGCGAGGATCCGCCGGTTCGTCAGAATCAGGTACTCGGCCTTGTTCGGGACGTAGGGTGCATACAGCAACTCGACGCCCACTTCCTCGGGCGTCCGGTTGCGCTTGACGCCGTTACAGTGCCGGCACGCAGTCACCACGTTCATCCAGGTGTCTTTCCCACCCCGCGACAGCGGATGGACGTGATCGCGCGTCAACCGCAGAAACGAGTAGTCGCCCCCGCAATACGCGCAGATGTGGCGGTCGCGCCGGAAGAGCTCGCGATTGTTGAGCGGCGGAACCTGATTGAATCCTTTCATCGCCATCGCCTTGCCGCGAATCGCGATGATGGAATTTCCCGAGATGCTCGACCGCCGGCCGCTCGTTCGCGAGACGCCCCCGTATACCGTGAATGCGGTGGTGCCCAGGGTCCAGGCCACCAGGTTCTTCGCGTAGTAGAAGCAGGCCTGCTGCCAGGTCACCCAACGGTGTGGCACTCCGTGAAAGTCCAGCGTGAGAATAAGTGGCGTTTCGCTCGACATCGTCTCGCCCCGCGGCGGATGGCTGGCCGGCACACGGCGCGCAATGATTGTGCCGGAAATTCAATACCGTTGCCATATTTGTGGCGCGCACACGCCACCGGGCGGACCGGCCATTTGCCGCCGCTCCCCGGGGTGGCCCGTAGGGGCCTTCGGAGGAACCCGGCCACAAGGGCCCCACTGGGAGTACTGGGACTAGTTGAGGGCGCGCGCCAGCTTGCGTCGGTAGTCGGCCACCAGTTCCGGCTGGTCGGCAGCGAGCGTGAACACCTTGACCATGGCGTCTCGCGCAGCCTCGCGTTCTGCGCCCTCGCCGAGGCGGACCACCTCGAGCAACTCTTCGAGCGCGGCGCGGAAATCGCGCTCGATCACGAGCCGGTCTGCAAGATCGAGCCGTGCCGCGAGAGCTGTCGGCTCGGCAGCGACGCGCGCGCGCAACTCATCCAGGTCGGGCAGTTGCTGCCCTTTCTTCCAGAATGCGATCTTCGCTGCGACCCGTTGCATCCGCTCGTCGCGCAATTCTTCCGGAACGGCCTCCACGAACGGCTGTGCGGCCACATAGGCCTGCCGTGCCACCAGGAGCTCCGCGAGGTCGGTGCCGATCTCGGCGGATCCCGGAGCGAGCTCGAGCGCTTCACGCAGCTTCGACTCGGCAGCGTCGAAATCGCCGGTCGCCACCGCTTCGTGCGCCTGCTTCCGGAGGATCGCGCTCGGACTGGGAAGAACACGCGCGATGAACTGACGCACCTCCGACTCGGGAAGTGCGCCGACGAACTCATCGACGAGGCGCCCGTCCACGAAGGCCTTCACGTTCGGGATACCCCGCACGCCGTGCTGTGCCGCGATCTCCGGATTCGCGTCGGTGTCGATCTTGGCGAGCAGAAACTTGCCCTGATACTCCTCCGCCAGCTTCTCGAGAATCGGCGTCAGCGCGCGGCATGGGCCGCACCACGGCGCCCAGAAGTCGACCAGCACCGGCACACGTCGCGACGCCTCCAGAACGTCACGCTCGAATGATTCCGTCGCGGTATCGTACGAATTCACTGCCATCTCCTGACTTTCCTCGTCTGCTTATCCTCGCCTGCATTACCTCGAATCTTGGATTATGCGGACACCATCGCGATTTTCAAGCCCATCCATGTTTCTACGCAGGCTATCGGCGCGTATTTTCGGCGCAAATGACAGTGGAGTAGTATGCGCGAGCCGAGCGCCGGCGGCATTCCGCCGTGCGCTGCAACTGCTTGATCTGTGTCAATGGCCGGGTTGCACGGCGCGGTAGCGTTGAGTCAGTAATCGAGCGGAAATCAAAACCATGTTGAACGATCAGGAAGAATCCCAGCTCATGCGGCAATTCGTGAAACGCCGCGCAGCGCTCGTGGACGAGATCGAGCGCAAGCTCGCCGCTTCGCGCGACAAGACCGGATCGGTCAGCATCGACCAGATCATCGAGGGCGGCGACAACGCGTCGGCGGACGCGATGGCCAGCGTGGATCTTGCGGAGGCGCAACGCGACGTTCAGGAACTGCGCGATGTCGACGCGGCATGCGCACGGCTCATGGATGGAAGCTATGGGGTATGCAGCGACTGCGGTGAAGCGGTGGCGGCCGCCCGCCTCGTGGCCTATCCGACTGCGAAGCGCTGCACCGCCTGCCAGACCATCTACGAAAAACGGCACGGAATCGGGCGCAGCGCGCGCCTCTGAATCAGACTGCACGGCGGTTGCCGGACGGGCGGCGATTTCCCTGGTGTTCCTGTTTACCGGCTGCGTCAGCTCCGCGGAACTGCCCGAGCACGAGAGCGTTCGCAAGTATCGCCGACACTGAGCATATTCTTCTTTAGCGCGCCCCCACTCCCACGGACCGTGAGCCGCGACGGCACTGTAGTTATGTCGTTGGCTAGAACAAAAAGCCCGCACGCGGCGGGCTTCCTCTGGAGCGCGTTCTATTCAGTGCAGCTTGCGGCGGCGAGAGAAGCCGAGACCAGCGAGGTTTTGACCCGACGCTATCGGCTCGCGACCCCCCGGCGGGAACTCCGATACCCGTTCCCGCCGGGGGCGGCCAGCTCGGCCTTCGCTCGCTTAATCGCTGGGGGGGTCGTCGCAGTGTTTGAAGTACGCCGCCCTTAGAATCATGTAGTCGGCACGTGGCGCACCCCCAATCCGTTCGTGGAAGGCGCGGCGTACTTCGTCGTATGGCAGGTGGCGCAGCAGTATTTCCACTACGCCATCAACCCTCTCGGCGGCAGTCTGTCGCAGTAGATCCTCCGCCGATATCTTCCCCGCGCGCAGCATTTGCTCCAAGACTTCCCCGTCCATTCACCTCTCCTACCGCGCATAGCACTCGGAGAAGAAGCGTACCGCCTCGGTTCACAGACGACTGTCAAATCTTGTCAACTGCGTGGGCAAAAGGCTCGAACTTCTGACCTTGCTACGCAATCAGCCGTAAGGTGTGGACCAAGAAGAAACAAGAAAGCCCGCACGCGGCGGACTCTTACCGAAGATGATTGAGGCGACCGTCCGAGGTCGACCCAAAGCGGCCCTCAGGACTCCAAGCGCAGCGGCTGTCCTCGTTCCCGGCCGCTTCGCCGTCTGACCGCGGTCGATATCCACCTACGCGCCCTCTTCCAACTATGTAGGGGAGTGCACGCCTCTTTGAAACCTGGAGTCGTCAGGAAATTCGCGATCGGAGTAGCATCTTCAAGCCACCTCGCCCAGTAACTCGTCCGGCGTGAGGATCCTCCTTATCGCCGGCTCCGCAGCCCAAGGAGGCATCATGGCAAATTCGAACACCGATCGGTATCTCGAGAACAATAAGGAGTACGCAAGCGGTAAGGCGATCCACAAGCCTGCCTACCCGGGAAAACAGCCAATCCAGCCGGCCAAGCGCGTGGCCGTCGTGGCATGCATGGATGCACGACTCGACGTGGAGGACCTGCTCGGTCTGCAGACCGGCGACGCGCACATCATCCGAAACGCTGGGGGCGTGTTGAGTGATGATGCGATCCGCTGCCTCATCATCTCGCATCATCTGCTTAATACCAACGAGATCATTCTGATCCACCATACCCGCTGCGGCATGCTTGCATTCACGGACGACTTGCTCAAGGCCGGTCTGGAAGGTGACCCGGCAGCCGAGAAACTTCTCGGACAGGCGACGGGACGTGCGTTCACGAGTTGCAAGAAGAGTGCCTCGACGCCTTCCGTGTTCCACGCGTTCCGCGGCCAGATTGAGCCGCTAGACGCTGCCCGCGATGCAAAGCAAACGGAACGCCTCTCATGGGACGTGCGGCGGGGGATGTCTTCGATCCTCAACCACCCCTGGATCCCCACCAGCGGGCCGGACGCAGTTGCTGTCCGGGGGTTCATCTACGACGTGGACACCGGTAAGCTCGAGGAAGTGAGCTATCCCGGGCCCATGGGATCGATCGCCTGACTTGTCACGATTGGATGCGGATATCGGGCGCCCACCCGGCGGTGCAGGCGCTCGATTCTCCCGCGTAGCGGTCTGGTGAACGAATCAACCCGGCGCTTGACAGCGAAGCGGGCAGCTGATGACGGCTTATGGGCCGGTTTGAGTCGTTCACGGCACACAAATTGAGTGTGACATCGGGATTCGTCACTGCGATGCCGAGCCCGCCGATGGTGAGCATCAAATTCCCGATTGCGCCAACGGGGGTGTTGTCCGCGTCGAAGGTGCTGCGGTACTGGGCCGGCAGGCCCGGCGGGTTGGGGAAATTCCATTGGTTGGAAGGGAAGCTACACGCCGTTAGCGCTGCATCAGTCGGATCACGGGATCATCCCGCACTCGAACCTGCCACAACTGCTCGCAGGTCGAGGTCTGGTATTTCGGTTGACAGGGGGTCACACGATGTCCGACGAGTGGCGAATCTCAACCCCTCGTTGCTGTGGTCACCACCCGCGCTATTGCGCGGCCGCCGGGCTTTCAGCGGCCGGTGGTTTCGCAACCATCCTGGCGCCGGCATCCTTCAGCAGGCGCTTGAGTTCCGGTGAATCGATGATGAGCTTTGCCGCTGCGGCACGCAGGCGATCGACCGCTTCGGGGGGTAGCACGAACGACGTGGGCAGTTGATTCAGGTACTCGTATTCAGACTTGTCCTGCAGCGCTGAGAACGACACGTCGATTGCATAGATCTCGGCATTCGGGAGGCGCAGCGCCGCGGCAACCGCAGGATCCTTGTTGGCCGTCATTGCCGCCGAGTTCCGGATCAGACGCGCCGTCCGCCACTGATGGGCCGTGTCTCTCAGCAGTTCGACCGCCTCGTAGGAAAAGGCGTCGATCGGAGTGCCTGCCGATTTGAGCAGGATGTCCACGGTGCCCGGGGGATTCTCCGACTCGTCCCACTTCGTCGGTGGCGCAGAGAGCGAATTGACAATGAAAACTATGATCCTGCGCGCACCGTCGAGTGGTGTTGGCACACCGGCTTCGTGCAATGCCTGGAGAACCTCCAGCGCATCGAGCACGCCACGCATGCCCACATTGTCCGACACGCCGCCGTCGACGAGATGGAGGTAGGGGCGATGGACGCTGTCGCCGAAGGCTTCCTCGGCCTTGAGTGAGCGGATGGCCCGCGCGGCGGGTCTCGGTGGGTTGTCGGATCCGATGAACGGTACTACCCAGGTAGGCGCGACTCTGTTGCACTTGCCGCCATAGTTGTTGATCGTGACGGGCGAGAGCACGACCGGTACGGCCGACGAGGCCGCAGCGGCGCGGGACAGTGGCACCGCGTTGAGGTCCGAGCAGATCACGTCGAAAACGCGCTGCGTGAACAAGAAGCGGGAGCCGGTCGAAATGTCGGTTGCCGATACGATGATCAGCGGGCCGGTGCCGCGGTTGAGATCGCCAAACGTCGCGCCATTGAACAGGATTTCGTCGTACAACTGGGCCGCCAATTCGGAACGGCCCCAGGCCGTGGACGATAGGGCTCCCCAGTTGCCCGGATTCAGGACACGCCCGATCAGCTCGCCCTGGACGTCACGTTTCAGGAAGCTGGCCTCGTAGATGTCGAACAGCTTATCGCCGTACAGGCCGTAAGCGAGCGCGGTGAAACTTCCGCCTGACACGCCGGTGATGAGGTTGACTTCGTCGAGCAGACGGACCTTGTTGCCCTTCGGTCCGATAACCACCGTCTTTCGAAGAAACTCCAGAACCCCGTAGGAAAAGGCGGCAGCACGCGTGCCGCCACCCGAGAAGGCGAGGATGACCAGGTTGTCCTTGTCTTTGGCATTTCCCTGGCGCGACTCGAAACTGTACCCCTTTGTCGGGTCGGTCTCGGTGATCGGCGGATTGATCGGGCGGGTCGCGCAGCCGCCCAGCAAGACAAGAAACGCGGCAGCGAGGAGGCTGAATCTGCTTGCGGTATTCATGATTTCTTTCCCGTGGTCCAACGCTTGGCACGGAGCGCCGATCATTGGACGGCACGTCGGTGGCAATCGACTTGACGCAGGTCAACGCGCTACGCCATATCTTGGCTCTCTGCCGCAAGCGACGTCGAGTCGAACAGCTTGCGCGGCTCGCGATGCGTCGATCCAGGTGAGGGCGAGCGGGAGCTCGGGATCGGTAGTCTCTGAGAATAGAGCCGTGGGCTGGCGTCCCCACAGGGATTCGGACCATGGTTTGCGCTGTCCAAGGGCGAAATCTCGTTCCGGCTTGTCTCAATCGACCGTCATCCCGGCTAGCTTCGCGGCCGTCATATCGTTTTCGGAAGCGTGACTACAGGACGCTGTCGGCTGCCTGACGGTTCTTGACGGGTTGCTGCCGCGTGGCGCTTGGCCGCAGTGAGAATTCCTACACGTCGAATGTGAACCTTTCGGGGCGTTCAAATGTAGTTTTTGGTGTAGGAAAAGAAAAAGCCCCGGCCTAAGCCGGGGCTAAAGACTTTCACCCCAAAGGAGGAGGAAAAACAGGCGAAAGTATCCTTCTATAAGCAGGCCCCGTGCCAGATCGACCAGCGATGCCCCTGGCGGCGCGTGGACGATTCGCGGGCGTGAAGTGCTTCACACCCCGCATCGCTGTGGGGCGGATTCGCCGCCTACAGACCGAGATATGCCTGCCGGACGCGATCGTCGGCCAGCAGGCTCGCACCGGAGCCTTCCATGACGATGCGACCGTTCTCGAGCACGTAGGCGTGCGCAGCAAGCTTGAGCGACGCGGCGACGTTCTGCTCGACCAGGATGATGGTCATGCCGCGCTCGTTCAATTTGCGCACGATCTGGAAGACTTCGTGCACGATCGTCGGCGCGAGGCCGAGCGACGGCTCGTCGAGCATGATGAGTTCCGGCTGACCCATCAAGCAGCGCCCGATCGCGAGCATCTGCTGCTCGCCGCCGGAAAGCGTTCCCGCGGCCTGGCCGGCACGCTCCCGAAGCCGCGGGAAGAGCCCGTAGACCTCTTCGAGCGTCGTCGCGAGCCGGGGTCGGGCGCGCCTGAGGAGCGCGCCCATCTCCAGATTCTCGCGCACGCTCAGCGTCGGAAAGACCTGGCGTCCCTCGGCGACCTGCCCGATTCCGAGCTCGCAGATCCGATGGCTCGGCTGCCCCGCGATCGATGCATCCTTGAACCGCACCGTCCCACCCCGCGGTGTCTCCATGCCGGCGATCGCGCGAATCAGGCTCGACTTGCCGGCGCCGTTCGCCCCGACGATCGCAACGATACTCCGCGCCTCCACGGCGAGCGAAACCTTGTCGAGCGCCTGGGCGTCGCCGTAGTAGAGATCGAGATCGCTCACCTCGAGGATCACAGCGCCGCCTCGCCCAGGTAGCACTCCAGCACCGCGGGATCGCGCACCACGACCTCCGGAGTACCCTCGCAGATTTTCTCGCCGTGATGCAGGACCACGACGCTCGCCGCAAGCGCCATGACGGCGCGCATCACGTGCTCGATCACCAGTATGGTCAGGCCGGTCTCGCGATTGATGCGGCGGAACACGCCCACCATCTCGTCCACCTCGGTCGGACGCAATCCCGCCATCACCTCGTCCAGCAGCAGCAGGCGCGGACCCGTCGCCATCGCGCGGGCCACTTCGAGGCGTTTCCGTTCCGGAAGCGTGAGACTTGCTGCTTGCATCTCCGTCTTGCCGTCCAGATGCAGCAGGGCAAGGAGGTCGATCGCCCGGCGCCGCGCATCACGCACATGGCGGTGCGCATTCAGCGCGCCCACCATCACGTTGTCCAGGACGCTCATCTGCGGAAAGGGCTTGACCACCTGGAAGGTCCGGCCGACGCCCGCGCGGCAGATCTGGTGCGGAAGCAGACCGGTGACGTCCCGGCCGCCCAGTCGCACCGACCCGGAATCCGGCTTGAAGACCCCGGCGATCAGATTGAAGCAGGTCGTCTTTCCGGCGCCGTTGGGTCCGATCATCGCGACGATGCTTCCTTCCTCGACCGCGAAGCTCACGTCCCCCACCGCGCGCAGGCCACGGAAGTGCTTGGTGATGCCCTGGACTTCGAGTAGCGCCATCGTCATTCCCGCCGTGTGCGTCTCGCGTCGAGGCCCAGACGTCGCGCAATCGGCGGCCACACACCGTTTGGCAGGAAGATCACGACGGCGAGCAGGCACAGTCCGTAGAAGACGTGCTTCACGCCCGGGGTATCGATACCGATCCAGATCATGACCTCGGAGAGCACGTCGGCGAGCGGGGTCAACAGGAACGCTCCCACGAGCGGCCCGATGAGCGTTCCGATGCCGCCGATGATCGGGCCGAGGATGATCTCGATGGAGCGGCCAATGGAGAAGATCTGCTCGGGGAACAGGTTGTTGTAGTAGAACGCGAAGAAAACCCCACCGAGCGCGGTCATCGCCGCCGAGAGCGCAACCGCGACCATCTTGTAGCGGAAGGCGTTAATTCCCAGGGCCTCGGCCGCATTCTCGTCCTCGCGAATCGCGCGCCAGTAATAGCCGAAGCGACTCGCCAGTAGCACACGAGAGAGCGCCAATGCAGCGCCGGTGAACGCGAGAATGACGTAATAGAACATCGTCGGGGAGCCGCGCAGGATCAGGAGGTTGTTCGCATGACGATGGCTGACCGGCAGGAAGAGCCCACCCGTGCTTCCGGCCCAGTGCCAGTGGTCGAACCCGATGCGCGTGAACTCCGCGAAGGCAATCGTGAGAATCGCGAAGTAGACCCCGGCAATGCCGAAGCGGAATGCCAGGAAGCCGATGATCACGCCGAGCACCGTGCATGCCGCGATCGCGGCGAGCGCACCGATCCACGGATTGACTCCGAACTTCACGAAGAGCAGCGCGGAGACGTAAGCGCCGACGCCGACGTAGAGCGAGTGTCCGAGCGAAAGCTGCCCGGCGAAACCCATCATGATGTTCCATGCCTGGCCGACATAGGCGAAGTACAGGCACAGGATCAGCACCGACAGGACGTACGCGTTCGCCAGCGCCGGAGCGACGATCAGCAGGCCGGCGACCACGGCGAGCGCGACGAGTGAGCGCTTCGGAATATCCTCGATGAGCGCCTTCACGCGCGTCGTCCGAGCAGTCCCTGGGGCCGGAACAGGAGCACCAGCACCAGGATGGCGAACGCGGCCATGCTCTTCGCCGAGGGCACGATCAGCAGGCCCGCAAGAGCCTCCGAGACGCCGATGACGAGACCGGAAAGGAGCGCCCCCGTGAGGCTCCCCATTCCCCCGACGATCACGATGATGAACGCCAGGAGCGTGTAGCCGGGCCCTTGCGTCGGGGTGACGTCGACCAGGAGCAGCAGCATGCAGCCGGCCGCGCCCACGCACGCCGACCCGATGCCAAACGTGACCGCGTAGAGATGCTTCACGTTCAGGCCGACCACCTGGGCGCCGATGAAGTTGTCGGCGCACGCCCGGATCGCCTTGCCGATCAGTGTGAACCGGAAAAAGGCGAAGAGCGCCCCCGAAACAGCGAGCGCAGCGATGGCCGCATACAAGCGCACCGTGTCGATGATGATCTCGCCGACCGCAACGGAGTCCAGTGCGTAGTCGACCTGCACATTGCGCGCATTCGGACCGAAGATGAGCAGCTGTGAATTGACCAAGATGGTCGCGACCGCGATCATGAGCATGAACTGCGTGTGCTCCGGCCGGACGACGAAGGGATTGATGAGCACGCGCTGCATCAGATAGCCCGCCGCGAAGAGCATCGCGCCGACCGGCAGCATCGCGATCAGCGGGTCGAGCTTGAAGGCGGCCGCGAGGAGGATGGCGATGTACATCGCCGCCGTCATCATCTCGCCGTGCGCGAAGTTCACCACCCGGACCACGCCGAAGATGACCGAGAGCCCGAGCGCCATGAGCCCGTAGATGAGGCCGGTCAGGGCGCCGCTCAGGGTCGCGGTGATGTAGAGCTCGATCGGCATGTCGAATTGGGCGTATCGCAACGCCGGGCGCGGCGGCGGCCCGCCGTGCCCGGGTCAGATTCGCATTGGCTTGTCAGCTGCGCTTGTAGGACGGCCAGGGAAACACCGGCTTCGCTTCCGCACTGGCCGCCGGCAGCACCACGGTGGGTCGCTGATTCAGATTCTGCACCGCGGCGGAAAGGATTCCCTGCACCTGTCCCTTGGCGTCGAACTTGATCGGCCCGCCGAGCATCATCCGGCTCTTGATGTCGGTCTGCCTGATCGCGTCGGTCAAGGGCTGCGACGCGACCGACCCGGCCCGCTTGTAGGCGTCGGCGGCTATCAGCATCGCCTCGAACGTGAAACCGACGTTGAGCGCGTGGAACATCAGCTTTTCCTTGGGAAAGCGCTTGGTGAACGACTTGTCGACCAAGCCCGTGAGCGCGGCCTTGGGGTTGTACCAGGGCACGTTCGAAATGGGATAGTCGGAGAGCTTGCCGAGCGTCTTGTAGTACTGTTCTTCGTACATGCCCGGGCTGCCGGGGCTGATGATGCCCATCGGATTCCAGCGCTGCTTCACCATCTCCCGGCGCAGCAGGATCGCGTCGTTCAGCCGGCTGACGAGAAGGACGAAGTCGGCGTTGGTCGCCTTGGCCTTCGCGATCTCCACCGAAAGATCCCGGGCTGCGGGATCGTAAGAGATGGTCTCGACGATCTTGAACGGCAGCTGGGTCATGCGCGTCATGGTGGCGCCGATGCCCTTCGCCATCGCCTGACCGAACGTGTCGTTGACGTGCATGAAGACCGCCGTGCGCGGAACTGTGTTCGTGGCCTGGAACAGATCGCCAATCAGTCCGAGACCGTTGCGCAGCAGGTCGATGGCCGTCGGAAAATTCCGGAACACGAACTTGTAGCCCTGCTCCGTGATCTGGGGCGCGGCGGCGATGTTGATGACGAACGGTACGCCCTTCTGCTCGGCCACCTGGGCGATGGCCGCCGCCGCGCCAGAATCGAACGGGCCCACCAGGACGTTCGCGCCGTCGTTGATGAGCTTCTCGGCCCGTGTTCGCGCGACCTCGACGTTGCTTTCGGTGTCCGCATTCATGATCTTCAGCGCGACCTTGTACCCGAGTGCCGCGAGCACGTCCGGAGCGATGTCCGCCCCGCGCCGGCACGATTGCCCGATGAATGCCTGGACACCGGACTCGGGCAGGAGCACGCCGACGTTCAGCGTGCTTTGCCCGCGCACTATCGCGGGAAAACCGAGGCCGGAGAGCGCCGCCGTGGCGGCCGCCGCCTTGAGTACCCGACGGCGACCGGCGGCAGGGCGCCCGGTCTTGATCTGCGTGTTTTTCATCGATCCCTCCTCCAATGTATGGTTTGTTCAATTTGTCGGATTGTCGAAATTGCCTCTTCTCTTGATTCCGCGATTATGCCGTCGCGCACGCGTCTTTGCAGCGCGCTGCTATCTATAATGCGGCTGTGAGCATCGTCGAGACCGTCGCGCTGTCCGCCGGGCTGGCCTGGGCAAGCGGTATCCGCCTCTACCTGGTGCTGTTTCTGGCCGGGTTGCTCGCCCGGCTCGGCTACCTCGACCTCCCCGAGCCGCTCACGGTGCTCAGCCATCCGCTCGTGCTGGGTGCCTCGGGCGTGATGCTCGTCATCGAGTTCGTCGCGGACAAGGTTCCCGCAATCGACTCGACCTGGGACGCGCTGCACACGTTCATTCGCATACCGGTCGGCGCATTCCTCGCCGCCGCTGCACTAGGCACGGCCGATCCGGCCTGGGTGGCCGCCGCGGCGATCCTGGGCGGCTCGATCGCCGCAGGCACTCATCTGATGAAGGCGGGTGGGCGCGCCCTGATCAACACGTCACCGGAGCCGATATCGAACTGGTTGGCGTCGACGACCGAAGATCTGCTGGTTCCGGTGGGGTTGTTCACGGCAATCGTGGCGCCCGTCGCGTTCCTGGTCGGACTCGCGGCGTTCGCGGTACTCGCTGTGTGGCTGCTGCCGAAGCTCTGGCGCGGAATCCGCGGCATGCTGGTACGCCTCGGCCGCCCGGCCCAGTCCGGTTAGCGGGGCGGATCAAAGAGACCAGCTGGCGAGGCGCGCCAGCGCGCGCCGGATCAGTGTTCGCCCAGGCGCGGAAGAGACGGATCCTCGAGCTCGCCGGTTTCGGGATCGATGTATCCCTCCACACCGAGGTCGGCTTCGGCCTCCTCGAGCGTATCGGGAGCGTCGAATTCCACGTCGGCATTGAATTCCAGATCGTCGACCGCATCCGACAGGGACGCAAACGGCCCGGACTCCTCACCGGACTCCTTGGACTGCCAATAGAAGCCGTCCGGCCGCTCGATGATGCGGGCGTTCTCGAACTCGGGTGTCGTTTCCGGAATGGCGCGTGGCATAAAGAATCTCCTTCCAACCGTCGCCGATCCCTCGGGTGCATGACGTGCGTCGGGACCGGCCACCAGATACTCAATCTCCCTGCTCAGCCTCTCTGCTCGCTCGGCAGATTCATTCTGATCCTGTCCCGGGACACTGGCAACCGCGGCGTGCGAATTTTTGCCGGGCGGTCGCCGGTCACGCCATGCGCCGTGCAACTTCAACAGGATGCATTACGCACTCTGGTGAAACATGGCCGCAAGCTGACCGCAAATCGGTCGCCTTGCTGCCTCCGGCAGCGCATCAACTGTCCGGCGAGGATTTTGCGGGCGTTGGCCTCGTCCTTCGCTGGCCAACCGTCAGTCGGCGACCGGGGCCTCGGCGGCACCATCCTCGCGCCCGTGCTTCTTGACGTCGCCGCGCTGGATTCGTCCGTACTCCTCCAGCTGCCGGCGCGCGGCGTTGAACGCGTCGCGCAGGGCGACGTATGCGTCCTCGTGATGATCATGATTGACCACGATCACCTTGCCGGGCACGGTCACATCGAGCCGGACGCTGAATTGCTTGCCCTGGTGCTTGTGCCGGTGCGGCGCCTCGAGAACCACCCGACAGCCCATGATGCGGGTATAGACCTGTTCGAGCTTCTTCACCTTCTCGCGAATCCGCTCCTCCAGAGCCGGAGAATGCTCCATGTCGCGAACGGTGATCTGAAGATCGGTTTGCATCATCTTCCAAGTCTCCTTGTATCGTACCGGTGCAATTTCTCTTCCTGATTCAGGATACCTTTTTTTCCCGTTGCGTCGATCATTTCTCGATCGTCCTGTCGGCGTAGTGACTGATCTCCGCCGGTCACCGGGTGGGCCCCGGGGGTTCCCTTTCCGGCATCGGGACAAAGACATACCGGCCCGTCCGCGACGCTCGACGCGCACCGGCGCGACGTGCCATCCCTCAACTGACCATCACGATCGGGCATGTCACATTCGCGAGCAGCCGCGCCACCGCCCTTCCTGCGGCGCTGCGCTCGCCTGCCGGGCACACGAGAACCCCTGCCC
>JBAVOG010000316.1:0-4828 GCA_049691875.1 Burkholderiales bacterium
GTCCGTGCGCGCGCAGCCACGCGGCGAGATCGCTCAGCCACCAGAGCTCGCCGAGCGGGACGCCGAGCTTGAAGAGGCAATGCTCGTGCAGCGGGAGCGCCGCGCGCGTGCCGTCCTTCGGCTTCGACGGCAGGAGCTCGACCGCGTAATTGTCGGCGCAGATTGCGGCGATGCCCGAATCGGTGATCCAGGCGAGCAGCTTCTCGTCCCGTCCGTCGAGGCATGCGCATGCATCGTCGAGCACGCTCATATCGGGATTGCGCTCCATGCGCATGATGAGGGTGCTGAATCCGGTGTGCAGGCAGAGCAGGTCGCCGGTCTCGACCGCCACGCGATCCTTTTCCAGCACCCGCATCAGATCGTCGTACCCGACTGCCGCGCGCGCGTCCCCGAAGTGCGCGTGCAGGTCGACCATTACGCCGCGGCCCTGAATGCCCTTCACGGCATAGTTTTCGATGCCGAGCGCGCGTGCGCCGACGTGCTGGCCCATGGTCCGCGGCACCTCGCCGCTGTAGTCGACCGGCCCGACCACGTGCTCGTCCGCGCGGTAGCCGTTGTAGTAGACCCGCTCGGTCACACCGTCCGCATCGGCGTCGAACCACGACCCGACGTGCGCGAGCGAATCCCACTGCGTCGAATACTGCAGCCAGAGCGTCGCCTGGTCGTCGCTGATCACGTCGCTCGCCTGCGGATCGACGTTCTTGAGCGGAAAATTCAGGTAGGGAATGTCCTCGCGGAAAGTCGGCGCTAGGCGCGGTGCGTGGCGGCGCGCATTCAGCTTGTTGCCACCCGGGTAATCGAGCGGCAGCGACAGGCAGAACACCAGGCCTTCACGCACCTCGGCGACGCCCTGCTTGACCTTTTCCGGCGTGAGCAGATTCAGCCTGCCGATCTGGTCGTCGGGACCGAAGTCGCCCCACGTCGAGCCGGGCGGCCGTTGTTTCCAGCGGGTCTGCATCGCGAGTCTCCCGGACACCTGTTGCCAAGGACGTGAAGGAGACTAATTGAAATCCGGCCGGACGGCCAAAGGGATGTCACGGGAGGCTGAATGCGGAGGCGGCGCAGGCCCTGGATCCGGAGGCGAATCCGGTCCGTGGCGCACGCCGCCCCGCACGTCCGACCCGTTGCGCGCTTACATGATCGGCGCCAGTGCCTCGCCGATGCGCCGGCCTTGCGGCTCGGTGATCATGCCACCGAGGATCTCGTTGAACCGCGTGCCCCGCACGCCGGACACGATGTATTGCCAGCGGTAGGCCGCGAGGACCTCGGTTCGTACCTTCGCCACCTGCTCCCTGCTGAGCGTCCGGCCGCACACGCGCACGAAGTAGTCGACGTCCGCTGCCGCCTGGGTCTGGAGAATGCCGTCGACCGCACCGACGAGCTCGATCAGGTCCGTCACCGCCCGGTCGCGCATCTCCGGTGTCAGCTTCGCGTTCTCGTGCATCCACTCGATCTCGTCGAGGATGGCGTGCTGCGACTCCTCCTTCCAGTGGAAGAGGAACACGTCCTTCCAGAGCTCGGAGAGCTCCGCATCGGGCTCGATGCTTTGACGGTAATGCTCCTGGGTGAAGAGCTCGATGTGGCACGTGAGCGCGAGCACCGCCCACGTCGACTTGCCGAGTACGGCATTGGCGACCGCGTCGGGGTCCGGCATGAAGGTGTAGCCGTCGGGCATGCCCTCGGCAGTCATCCGCTCGAGGCGGCGAAAGAGCTCCTGGTGCTTCAGCTCCTCGTCGCCGAACCGCACGAGCGCCTCGAGGGCGGTCTGGTCACCCAGCGTGTGCTCGCGACTGACCTCGAGCACCTTGGCCACGATGAACCGCTCGACCAGCCCGAAGATGTTTGCGTAGGTGCGGCCCTGGATCTGGCTCATCAGCCGCCGTTCCTCGGTGGTCAGGAAATCCATCCGGTTCACCATGGACAGGCCGTCCGGCAGGAACTTCTTGGTGTAGTCGAACTTGCGGCCGCGGATCACGTCGCGGTCGATGTCCCAGCGGATGCGCTTGGAGACCTCGATGCACTTTGCGTAGCGCGTGGCGTCGTCGGCGTGCGGTCTCGTCGTGTTCGTCGTTTGCATGGCTTGCCTCCTGTGGCGTTTGCGGCCGCGGCAGGTCCGCGTACCTGCCATGCATTCTTGCGATCCGCGTGCCGTTCGACATGAGGCCCCGGTCTCGATCTGCACCCGGGACTTCGGCGCGCCCGGGCGGTCGACCCGGGACCGAGGTCCTAGCGGTCCCTGAGCGGAGCCACGCCGAACCCGGCGTCGCGTGCGCGCACGATCGCCTGGGACCGCGTCTGGACGTCGAGCTTGCCGAAGATGCTGGTGATGTGGTTCTTCACCGTCTTCTCGGAGAGGAACAGCCGCCCGGCAATCTGCTGATTGTCGATCCCGTGCGCGATGAGCTCGAGGATCTCGCGCTCGCGCTGGGTGAGCTCCCGGAGTGCGCCCGGAAGTGCTCCCGCCGCCGTCGGCTGAGCAGCTTCCGGGAGGAAGGCGCGGAGTTCCTCGACGAAACGCGCCCAGGCCGGCTCGTCGGCGAGCAGGATGTGATTGCAGCTCTGGAGCGGCGCGAAGCGCGCGCCGGGAACCAGCGCGGCAATCTGCCGGCCCTCATCGAAAGGCACGCGCACGTCGCGGTCGGCATGCATGACCAGCGTCGGACACATGACCTTGCGGCAGAGCTCGCGGACATCCAGGCCGTTGAACTCGCTCACGATCCGGGCGGCGACCTCGGGCGACGCGGACATTCGCTGGAGATCGTTGAACCAGCGATACTGTTCCGGAGATCCTTCCGGCATGAACTGCATGGAAAAGAACTGCCGGAATGCGGGATCCTCCTTGCCCCAGCCGACCTCGATCAGCTTGTTCATCACTTCCGCCTCGTCCCGCTCCTTCTGCGTCGTCGCGCGCGCGGTTCGACCGCGGGCGTACGCGCCATACAGCACGAGATGGGTGACGCGCTCCGGATGACGCACGGCGTACGCGATTGCAATCGGACCGCCCTGGGAGATTCCGAGCAACGGGAATTGCTCGAGCCCGGCGGCGTCGACGACTGCCTCCAGATCCGCAACCCTGACAGCCAGCGAAAGGTCCTCGGCGTCCCGGTCGGAAAGCCCGCAACCCCGCTGGTCGTAGCGGACCAGGGTTCGATTGCGCGAAAGCTCGTCGAGCCAGTGGCGCCACACCGGGCTCTCCCAATCGAATTCGAGGTGAGAGAGCCAGTTGGCCGCCTTGACGAGCGGTGGCCCGCGGCCGACCGAGGCGTAGGCGATACCCACGCCGTCGCGGCTCGTGCAGAACAGGATCTTCTGATGCTCCCGCGGCATGCTCGGCCCCTCTTCGCCAGGTCGGCGCCGACGAGCCGCCATTCTAGCCCCGTGCGGACGCGGCTCATGCGCCGGATTTTCCCTCCCTCTGCGGCCCACGCATCGGGTCCGTCGGTGTGCGCTCGGCGAGGATATCCAGCATGCGCCACTCGATCGCCGGCTTGATGCGCGGGTGGGTAAGGACGTAGAAGCGATCTTCCCGTACCGCATCGACGACGGCGGCCGCAATATCGTCGGCGGAGAGCTTCCCGGCCATCACGGCTTTGCGCAAGTTCGCTTCGAGTGTGCGCTGCGCGTCGGACTTGGCGCTTACGGATTTGGCAAGCTCGACGGGCCGCGTCTGCTCCGAATCGGCGATTCCCGACCGAAAGTAGGCCGGACAGACCACGGAGCATCGAACCTTCGCGTCACGCGCAACGAGATCGTGGTGCAGGGATTCGGTGAGCGCCACGACGGCATGCTTGGAGACGTTGTAGGCGGCCATTCCGGGCGGCGCGATGAGCCCGGCGACCGATGCGGTGTTCACGATATGCCCGTCGCCGCCCTGGTCGAGCATGATGGGCGTGAACACCCGTACGCCGTGGATCACGCCCCACAGGTTGACGCCGAGCACCCACTCCCAGTCGGCGGTGGTGCTTTCCCAGGCGGCACCGACCGGCGCGACGCCGGCGTTGTTGCACACCACGTGAACGGCACCGAACGCCTCCAGCGTGCGCGCCGCCAGCGCTTCGACATCGGCCGCCTTGCGGACGTCGGTGCGCACGCCAATCGCATCCGTCCCGCCGCGCTCGAGTTCATTCACTGCACGTGACAGGGCGTCGGCATCCAGATCGGCGAGCACGATCTTCATCTTCGCGCCGGCGAAGCGCCGCGCTAGCGCGCTGCCGAGACCGCCGGTGGCGCCCGTGATCACTGCTACCCGGCCGGCGAGATCGCGCATCGGCTCCGTTCCCGGATCATTCGCCGAAGAACTGTTGCCATGCAGCGGCGGCCGCTTCCGTGCCTGCCGGCGTGGCGAGAAAGCGCAGCTCGGCAGGCGCCGACAGGTCATCCGGTCGCACCGCCACCCATTGAGCGGCCTCGAGCCTGAATGCGGTGATCAGCCCGTCGCGCTCCATGGCGCGAATCGCCGCGTCGACCTCGTCACTGTCGAGCGGACGCGCGAGCCAGTCTTCCGCATGCGCATGCAGCGAGTGAAGCGGTTCGCGGCTGTCGCGGCAAATGCTGAGCAGCGCCATCTGCAGGGTGTCGAGCGTATCAGGCATGTTCGGACGGACGATTGACCGAGGGATGATACCGAGAAGGTGCAGGGATCGGGTCAGGCGGGTTGAGATGCGGGCCGCACACTCGGAGGTGGTGCCGCGCATTTCTGCCGGGCCGTGTTCCGGGATTGGCTGCCGGCTGTGACCTATTCCGTGGTGCGGCCCCGGCAAGGTGAAGCACAATGGCATATTCGGAGCGCCGCCGCGCCCGACTGCCCCGCGACGGAAGGGCCCGCAAG
>JBAVOG010000317.1:0-25264 GCA_049691875.1 Burkholderiales bacterium
AATCCACACCTGCCGTAGTGATGTCCGCGAGGCGCAGACACCCTACGAACAGAGTGAGATGTTATATCGCGCCGCGGGTTTTCATGACGAGCTCGTCCCAGAGCCCCTCGGTAGAGTGGCGAAACAGCAGGTTGGAGTCGGGCTCCATCACGAACCACAATCCGCGCCGAATCTCGGCAGCGAGCTCGCCCGGCTGCCAGGCGACGAAACCCGCGAAGAATCGCGCGTGGTCGGACTCGTTCTCGATGATCTTGTCGACGGTTTCCTCGTCGATTGCCACGAACAGGTGGTCCATGAGCGGCATGGACTTGCCGCCCGGGCTACCGTCGCGTTGGACGACCGCGAAGATCATGCCGACGTTCGCCGGACCGCCGAGAAACACCGGATCGGTCACCATTGCCGAAGGCTTGTGCTCCGGAAAGAGCTTGCCCAGCGTCATCTTCGTGGGTCGGTTGACGATGAAACCGATGTGCTGGTCGTTGCCGACGGGTCGGACGATCAGCACCGTCTGGCCGTAGAACTCACCAAGTTTGGGATTGGCGACCAGCAGGACCGGCCGGGAGACATTCGACGGTTCCGACGCGTGCGTCACGGGCATCGCCGTGAGCGCGACGAGCAGGCAACCGGCCAGCATCGTGCAGAGGCGCTTCAGATTCGCGTTCATGTCACTACTCTCCTTCGAGCAGGGCGGTTTCGACCCGCCGGCCAGGAGGCAGTGTTACGCCGCATGACCGACGCCTGCCAGGGAGGATTGCAAGAAGCAGTCCAGCAGCAGGGCCGGCTACCGCGAAACCGGAATTACTTCCGATGCGCAATGCGTAATCCCGTGCTACGCGTGCGAAAAGGCGGACGCGGAAATCGCCAGCGGAACTAGTTCAGCTGCACGCGCTCGCCCCAGGGCACCGGGGCATTGCCCTTCACCAGCCACAGAACGGGATAGCTGGGCGCATGCGGCGGAAACTCGCCTAGCGCGTCAGTAAAGTACAGCAGAGCGTCAGGTGGCGCCGGCTCGTCAGCGAGCCATTCGAAGACCGGCGTGAACCGTGTTCCACCGCCACCACCCAGACCCGTGGGCAACGCGAGCCGCTCCCATGGCTCGAAGCGCCACGGTGCGCCCGGCGCGAGCGACGTGTCGCAAGCCAGCACGGTCACGCGCGCCCGGACCTGCCCCTTCAGTGCATCCACCTCGGTGATGAATCCGGCAAAGTCCTGCACGGCGATCGACCCGCTCGTGTCGAGCGCGATGGCGAGCGTCACGCTCCCGCTGGCAAGCCCTGGCAGGATCGCCGCGCCCGCGCGACGACTCGGCCGCTGAAAGCTGTAATCGTCGTGGGCGAGTGACATGAGAAAGCGTGCGAGGAGCGCGCGCCATGGAAGTCGCGGCTGGAGAAACTCATCCAGAACCGTGCGAAAGACCGACCCGAGTCGACCCGTCGATGCCGCCTCGATACCGGACGCGGCCATGCGGTCCCGCCACAGCGACGAAACGGCTCCCGTTGGCGCCAGCATGGCCGCACGCGTGAGCACCTCATCGAAGCCGTCGCGGTGCGCCTCGAGAAACGTCGCATCGACAAGCTGCGCGTCGCCCAGCGTAATTGCGGCACCAATTTGCACCGTGCTATCCGTGCTCGCACCAAACCAGTGCTCATCGAGCGGCATCTCGTCCCGCTCGGGCGCGAGCTGCGGATAGATCTCCTCCGCGGCGAGCCCGCGGTAAGCGGGGTCCAGGAGCGCTCCGCGCGGGCGCTGCATGCCGTCGTCGACCAGAAGCTGGTTCACTGCATAGTCGCAAGCGCGATCCCAGCGCCGGCGGATTCGATGGCGCGCGCGGTCGAAATGCAGCAACCCGCAGTGCAGCGCCTCATGGGCGAGCACAAATTGCGTCTCCGCGAATGAAAGCGAGTCGATGAACTCAGGATTGAAATAGAACGCCCGCGCGTCGGTTGCCACGGTTCGGCAGCGCCGGGTGGCGGTCAGCGGAAGATGGAGCGCCAGTGCGCCCAGAAACGGACGCTCGAGCACGAGTCGCGCGCGTGCCGCACGCAGCTTTTTGAATGTGCTAGCCAACGCTCCGGTATCCGCCGACGCTGGGCCCGGCATCATCCAGCGCTCCGCACCGCGTCAGCTGCGCTCGAAAGACAGAAGATCGCTCACGTCCCCGGCCCACGCGGCAAATGCCGGCAACTCGTAGAGGGGCCGGCCGAGCAATCGCTGAAGATCCATGACCAGCATCACGCCGATCTCGCGCTGGGGAAAGCGGCGCGCGTAGTCGAGCGCATGTCCGGCAGCGTGCGCTTGCAGCGCCGTGGGCAGCCGCCCGATGTGCCGCGCCAGGGCCGATGCCACTGCATATTGCAACTCCGTCCCGCGCGGCACCTCGGCATCGCGCCCCGCGGCGATCGCCGCGAGATCGGGTATTGCACCGATATGAGCGAGAAACGCGCGTAATGCCGAGCCCGCCGAGGTACCCACGCATGCACTCAGCGCCTCCCCGAGCAGCTCGGGATGGTCCGCGAATTTCGCGAGCGCCCGGTCGGCATATTCCCAGGAACGCGGCGACGCAAATGCGGACGCATAGCGCGCCGGGTCGAACTGGAAAAGCAGGTCGGGGCGGAACCGGAGGAACGCGATCAGCCGCTCGTCCACGCCGCTCCCATGCGCCCACGCGACCCAGTCGTCCAGGTCCGGCTCGATCTCGTAGTGCGCAAACCGGTTCGCGAGCGGCGCGGGCATCTGATAGGTCACGCCGCGGTCGCCCTGGCGATTGCCCGCAGCGAAGATCGCCCAGCCTGCCGGCACGCGGTATTCCCCCAGTCTTCGGTCGAGGATCAACTGATAGGCGGCCGCGGTGACCGTGGGAACCGCCGAGGTGAGCTCGTCGAGAAACAGAATGCCGCGGGTGCCATGCCGCTCCGCATCCGGGAGCGCCGCGGGAACCGACCACACGACGTGGCGACCATCGCGAAACGGAATTCCGCGCAGGTCCGTCGGCTCCATCTGCGCGAGACGAATATCGATGAGCGGGGCAGCGTGCCGCGCGGCGATCTGCGCGACGATCTGTGACTTGCCGACGCCGGGCGGCCCCCATAGCATCACCGGCGTGTGCGTGCCGTCCGCCGCCGCGGTGAACTCCCGCTCCAGGAACGCTTGCACATGAGACGGGCGCATAAGTGAAAAAACCCAGTTGCGACGGGGGCTTGAGTTATCATAGCATGTGAAGTTTGGCGGTTCCCGCGCCGGTTTCACATGGGTGCCTTGCAGCTCTTGCGTCGCGGATTCACGTCGCCTCCACGCTGATCTCCCGCTCGGGCCAACATGAATTTCTGCTCCCAATGCGGCGGGCCGGTCTCGCTCAGGATCCCGGCCGGCGACACGCTGCCGCGCCACGTCTGCGACGCTTGCGGCACCATTCACTACTCGAACCCGAAAATGGTCATCGGTTGCATTCCGGAATGGGAGGGTCGGGTGCTGCTCTGCAAGCGCGCCATCGAGCCCCGACTGGGTCTGTGGACGCTGCCGGCGGGGTTCATGGAAAACGGCGAAACCACCGCTGAGGCTGCGCTGCGCGAGACGCTCGAGGAGGCTAATGCGCGCGTCGAGCTCACCGACATGTTCACGATTCTTTCGATCCCCTACGTGAACCAGGTGCACATCTTTTACCGGAGCCGGCTGCTCGATCTCGATTTCCGTCCGGGCACGGAGAGCCTCGAAGTCGCGCTCTTTCGCGAGGACGAGATCCCGTGGGAGGAGATGGCATTCCGGACCGTGACGACGACGCTGCGACATTTCTACGAGGACCGCCGGCAGGGTGAGTTCCACGTGCACGCGGGTGACGTCCTCCCCAGACGCTGATTGCGTACGTTCCCGGACGCTCTCGCATGCGCGGTCGCGCTCCCGGTTCTGCCTCGCAGCCGCATTGACTCCCTCGCGCCGCTTGGCTAGCCTTGCCCTTGAACTCCTCCGGTCGCAGCCGAGGCATCACCAGGAGAGCCCATGGAACGACGTCAGTTCGTGAAAGCCTGCGCGCTGGCTTCGGTGGCGTCGTCGCTGCCGGCGCTCGCGCAGAGCAGTGCCAAGCCGCAATTCTACAAGCGCGCCAGACTGACCGGGAGCGACGGCAACCCGCTCAAGTCCCGGGACATCCCGGTCAATACCAATCTCATCTTTCACTACCCCTATGCGGGCACGCCGTGCTTTCTGCTCAATCTCGGCGAGCCAGTGAACGTCGGCACCCGACTGAAGACCGCGGACGCGCGCAGCTACGAATGGTCGGGTGGGGTGGGCGCGAACAAAGCGATCGTGGCTTACTCGGCGATTTGCGCCCACAAGCTGACCTACCCGACGCGCGACATCAGCTTCATCAGCTACCGCTCCGAGCAGACTCCGACCAGCCGTTTTTCGCGTGTGATCCACTGCTGCTCGGAGCACAGCCAGTACGACCCCGCGCGTGGCGCGCAGGTGCTGGCCGGGCCCGCTCCGCAGCCGCTCGCAGCGATCCTCCTCGAGTACGATGGTTCAAGCGACGAGCTGTGGGCGGTAGGGACGCTGGGCGGTGAGATGTTCAACGAATTCTTCAAGAAGTACGCGTTCCGCCTCGCGCTGGATCTCGGCGATCGTGCCCACAAACCGGTCGCTGAGCGCTGCACGGTCACCGAGCTTTCCGATTTCTGCCGTCAGCAGGTCAAGTGCTAGGGAACCTGTGCGAAAGCCCGACGAGTCCGTCTTGCCCAGAGGTCAACGATCGCGATGATCCCGTGGCTCGACGGTGACGCGCCCTTTCCGCCGCTGACGAGTGCGCGGAAGGAACCGAACGGCTTGCTCGCAGTCGGCGGGGATCTCACTCCGAAGCGGCTGCTCGAGGCGTACCGACGCGGGATCTTTCCCTGGTTTTCGGAAGGTGATCCGATTCTCTGGTGGAGCCCGGATCCCCGGATGGTACTCGTGCCCGGTGAATTGAAGATCTCCCGCTCGCTCGCCAAGGCATTGCGCAATCGCCGGTTCGAGGTCCGCTTCGATAGCGACTTTGATGGCGTCATCCGCGCCTGCGCCGCACCTCGCGACGGACAGCCCGGCACCTGGATCACTCCGGAGATGCGCAACGCCTACCTGCGTTTGCATCGCCTCGGCTACGCGCACTCGGTGGAGACCTGGATCGACGGCGAACTGGCGGGCGGTCTCTATGGCGTGGCGCTGGGCGCCGCGTTCTTCGGGGAATCGATGTTCGCGCGCGCCCGCGACGCGTCCAAGATTGCGCTGGTTCACCTCGTCCGCAAGCTGGCGGCGGACGGGTACGGGATGATCGATTGCCAGATGCGCACGGAACACCTGGCGTCGCTCGGCGCCCGGGAGATCCCCCGTGCGCGCTTCTCACGGCAGCTGCGAGAGTTGGTAGACTACGGCCGCGCACCCGGATCCTGGCGGAGCAAAGCCGAACACGAACATGTCCCAGCTTAACGATCTCCCGCATTCAGTCCTGCAGTTCTACGTGACGGCACCCTACCCGTGCAGTTACCTGCCCGGCAGGATGGCGCGCTCCCAGGTCGCTACCCCCTCGCATCTCATCGGCAACGATCTGTACGGCGATCTCGTCCGGCTCGGTTTTCGCCGCAGCGGGGTCTTCACCTACCGTCCATATTGCGATGCCTGCCGCGCGTGTGTGCCGGTGCGTATCCCGATCGCAGACTTTCGCCCGTCGCGCTACCAACGACGGGCACAGCGGCGCCACGAAATGCTCTCGGGTCAGGCGCTGGGGTTGCGCTTCCGGGTCGAGCACTACGCGCTTTACCTGCGTTACCAGGCAGCGCGCCATGCGGGCGGAGGAATGGATCAGGACAGCCGCGACCAGTATTCGCATTTTCTTCTGCAAAGCCGGGTGAACACCCGGTTGATCGAGTTCCGCGACGCCGGCAGGCTGGTCATGGTCAGCATCGTCGACTATCTGTCCGACGGATTGTCTTCGGTCTACACGTTCTTCGACCCCGAAGTGCCGAGCGCGAGCCTGGGGACGTTCAACATCCTCTGGCAGATCGAGCAGTGCCAGACGCTCGGCCTCGACTACCTCTACCTCGGCTACTGGATTCGCGACAGTCGCAAGATGGCCTACAAGGCGCGGTTCCTGCCGATAGAGGGTTTCATCGACGGCAACTGGCGGCGGCTGCGCGACGACGAGCTCGATGTTTAGACCTGTGTCCGGACCGCGCGTCCGGGCCGATTGATCCACATGCTTTTCGAGATGGCGCGGCAGCTGCTCTTTCTGCTCGATGCCGAAGCCGCGCACGGGCTGACGCTGCCGTCGTTTCGCCTCGTCCATCGCCTCGGCCTCTCGGGACTGCCGGGCAAGGCGATTCCTGGTTCGCCGGTCAAGGCCATGGGGCTCGAGTTCCCCAACCCGGTCGGCCTCGCGGCGGGTTTCGACAAAAACGCGGAATTCATCGACCTGTTCGCCGCGTTCGGCTTCGGGTTCCTGGAGGTCGGCACGGTCACGCCGCGCCCGCAGCCCGGGAATCCGCGCCCGCGGCTGTTCCGAATCGTGGAGGCCCAGGCGATCATCAACCGCATGGGCTTCAACAACTGCGGCGTCGAGCAGCTCGTCCGCAACGTGCGTGCGGCACGCTTCGACGGGGTACTCGGAATCAACATCGGCAAGAATTTCGACACGCCGATCGACCGCGCGGCGGACGACTACCTGATGTGCCTGCGCGAAGTGTATGCATTGGCGAGCTATGTCACGGTCAACATCTCCTCGCCCAACACCAAGGACCTGCGCCAGCTGCAAGGCAGCAGCGAGCTCGAAGCGCTACTCGCCGCGATAGACAAGGAAGGCCGGCTGCTCAACCGTAAGCACGGGCGCCGGGTTCCGGTCGCGGTAAAGATTGCCCCCGACCTGGATGACGAAGCGATCGACGCCATCGCCGAACGCCTCCTGGCGCACGACGTGGACGCCGTGGTCGCGACCAACACGACTGTGAGCCGCGAGGGCGTCACGGGCATGCGGCATGCCTCCGAATCCGGAGGTCTCTCCGGCGCGCCCCTGCGCGCTCGGTCGACCGCAGTGATTCGCAAGCTCGCCGTCCGGCTGAATGGCGCGCTTCCGATCATCGGCGCGGGGGGCATTCTTTCGGGGACGGACGCGTGTGAAAAGCGCGCTGCCGGCGCAACCCTCGTTCAGGTCTACACGGGACTGATCTACCGGGGACCGGCACTCGTACCCGAAGCCGTGCGGGCGCTCGGCGCATCGGCCGGGCGCAAGGCGGCCTGACCGGACCGGAAGGCAGCCATGGCGCACGCTCACTCCCCACCCGCGGGCACACGCGCAGCGCTCGTCGCGCGCATCGACGCATTGCTGCCACAGACTCAGTGCGCGAAGTGCGGGCATCCCGGATGTGAGCCGTATGCGCGCGCGCTTGCGAGCGGCGCGGCCGAAATCAATCAGTGCCCTCCCGGCGGCGATACTCTGATCCGGAAGCTGGCCGAGCTGCTGGGGCACGACTATGTGCCGCTCGATCCGGCGCGCGGCTCGGAACACGCGCGCCATGTGGCTTACATCGACGAGCCCCGCTGCATCGGCTGCACGCTTTGCATCCAGGCGTGTCCCGTTGACGCGATCGTCGGCGCGGCGCAACAGGTGCATACGGTGATCGTCGAGCTCTGCACGGGCTGCGATCTGTGCGTCGCACCCTGCCCCGTCGACTGCATTGCCATGGTTCCAGCCACTGGGACCGACGCGAGGTGGGACCAGCCGCGCATCGACGCAGCCCGCGAGCGCTTCGTGCGGCGCAATCGACGCTTGGCGCGCGACGCCGCGGAAAGCGCGGCCCGGCAAGCGCCGCGCAAGGCCGCAGGTACCGTGACACAACCGCTCTCCAGGGAGCAGAAGCGCGCCACGATCCGGGCCGCCGTGGAGCGCGTGCGCGCTCGGCGGGCCGCGGCACGTCGATTCTCGTCATGAATCCGGCCAAGCGCGCGGCAATTTTCGAGCGCCTTCAGGCTGCAAATCCCGCGCCGACCACGGAGCTGGAGTACGGCACGCCGTTCGAACTCCTGGTGGCCGTGATCCTGTCGGCGCAAGCCACGGATCGCAGCGTGAATCTGGCGACGCGGGCGCTCTTTGCGGTTGCGAACACGCCGCAGGCGATTCTTTCCCTCGGGGAGGCCGGCCTCGCCGAGCGAATCCGGACGATCGGGCTGTTCCGGAACAAGGCGAAGAACATCATCGGCACGTGCCGAGCACTGCTCGAGCAGCATGGCGGCGCAGTGCCGCAGACGCGCGAGGCGCTCGAGGCACTACCGGGCGTCGGCCGCAAGACCGCCAACGTGATCCTCAATACCGCGTTCGGTCACCCGACCATCGCGGTGGACACGCATATTTTCCGGGTCGCCAACCGGACTGGCCTCGCACCGGGAAAGAACGTTCGCGAGGTCGAACAGCGCCTCGAGAAATTCGTCCCCGAGCGCTTCCGGAAGGACGCGCACCACTGGCTGATCCTGCACGGGCGGTACGTCTGCAAGGCGCGCGCACCGGACTGTCCACGGTGCGTCATCCGCGAGTGGTGCGAGTACAAGGCGCAAACGCGACCTTGAGGCCGCCAGTGGCGCATCGCGCCACCTTCGCAGGCAGCCGGGTCAGTGCTTGGTGACGAGCGTGCCCTGCTGATGCGCGTAGAACTCGGCGAGCCCTTCCAGTTCCTGCTCGGTGAGCGGCTGGACCATGCTTGCCATGATGGGATTCCTGCGCGCGCCGGACTTGTAGCTCTTGAGCGAATGGAGCAGGTAATCGTAGTGCTGCCCGGCAAGCTTCGGAAAGTCGGGACCGGTAGGTGTGTTCCCGTCGGGACCGTGACAGGCCGCGCACACTTCCTTCGCCTTCTTCTCGATTGCCGCATTGTCCGCGGCCAGCGCAACGCGTGCCGACAGGAGCAACGCGGCGACCGCGGAGAGCAACGCGACTCCTGCCAGCTTGCGCATCGCGCGCCTCATTTCGCGCTCCCGTAGTAGGCGGCGAAATCGGCCATGTCCTGGGCCGAAAGGCTGCGCGCGATGCCCTGCATGGACGGATGGCGGCGTTCCCCGGACTTGTATGCCTCGAGCGCCTTGACGATGTAGGTGGGCGACTGTCCGCCGATCATGGGCACCTGGTACACGTCGGGAAATGCGGTGCGGTAGCCGGTGACGCCATGGCATCCGATGCACATCGAATTCTTGCCCTTGGCGGCCGCGGCATCGCCCTTGGGGGCGTTGTCCTGCGCCACACCAGGTACCGCGGCACCGAGTGCCAGCAGTAGCGCGACAAACAGTCTCATCATCAGGAGTCTCGCGGTGGAAATGACGGGGTTGGGGTCGCTGCGAATCGCGCGATTCTACCCAAGGCGCGCGAGACGGTCAAAGCGCAGGCGCCCTCGCGGTTGAGCTCTGCGGATGCGGGCGTCTCCTGATGTCGAGAGGACGCGGGGCGAGCAGGTATAATTCTTCGTTCGGTAATGGAGGCTCGCCGCATGCGCTTCAATGGTTCCGCAACGTACGTTGCCACGGAGGATCTCAATCTCGCGGTCAATGCGGCGATCACCCTCGAGCGACCATTGCTGATCAAGGGCGAGCCCGGCACCGGAAAGACCAAGCTCGCCGAGGAAGTCGCAGCGGCGCTCGGCATGCCCCTGCTCGAGTGGCACATCAAGTCGACCACCAAGGCCCAGCAAGGACTCTACGAGTACGACGCGGTCTCCCGGCTGCGGGACTCGCAGCTCGGCGATTCCCGAGTCCACGACATCCGGAACTACATCGTCAAGGGCATGCTCTGGCAGGCCTTTACGTCGGAGACGCCGGTGGTGCTGCTGATCGACGAGGTGGACAAGGCCGACATCGAGTTCCCCAACGACCTGCTCCGGGAGCTCGACCGCATGGAGTTCTACGTCTACGAGACGCGCGAGCTCGTCAAGGCGAAGCACCGCCCGATCGTCTTCATCACCTCGAACAACGAGAAGGAGCTCCCCGACGCGTTCCTGCGCCGCTGCTTCTTCCACTACATCCGCTTCCCGGACAAGGACACGATGGAGCAGATCGTGGAAGTGCACTTCCCGGCGGTCAAGAAAATGCTCCTGCGCGAGGCGCTGGAGGCGTTCTTCGAGGTGCGCGAGGTTCCCGGCCTCAAGAAGAAGCCTTCGACCTCCGAGCTCCTGGACTGGTTGAAGCTGCTGCTCGCTGAGGACATTCCCGCCGAGGCGCTGCGCTCGAAGGACCGCAAGACGATCGTGCCGCCACTGCACGGGGCGCTCTTGAAGAACGAACAGGATGTGCACCTCTTCGAGCGGCTCGTGTTTATGGCCCGGCAGAACCGCTGACAGGCTGGCGTGCTTGCATCCACGAACACGGCACCCTGGCCACGCCTCACGCCGCTTTTCCTCGAGCGGAGTCCGGTTCTTCTGCGGCCGCTCGAGGCGGCGGATGCACCGTCCCTCGCGGAGGCGGCCCGGGACGGCGAGCTGTGGTCGCTCGGTTTCACGACCATCGGCAGTCCCACCACCATGGCGACGTGGGTCGCGGCGGCATTGACGGCGCGGGCCGAAGGCCGCGCCCTCCCCTTCGTGGTCGAAGACCTCGCCACTCGAACGGTGATCGGATCGACGCGCTTTCTCAACATCGATCTCGCGAATCATCGGCTCGAAATCGGCAACACGTGGTACGCGGCCACGTACCAGCGCTCGTCGGTCAACACGACCTGCAAGATCCTGCTCCTCGCGCATGCCTTCGAGACGCTCGGTGCGGTGGCGGTCGAGTTCAGGACGGACGAGCGCAACGTCCGCTCGCGCAAGGCGCTCCTGGACCTCGGCGCCCATCACGACGGGGTGTTGCGCCATCACATGATCATGCCGGACGGTTGGCTGCGCAACACGTACGTCTTCTCCATCCTGCGCGCGGAGTGGCCCGCAATACGCGACCGGCTCGAGTCGCGGCTCATGCGCCACGCCACAGCCTGAGAACGGGACCCTGCGATGCTCGCCGGTTTCTTCCTGCGGATGAAGAGCGCCAAGCTCCCGGTATCCATCAAGGAGTATCTGACGCTGATCGAAGCGATGTCGAAGAATGTCATCGAGCCGTCGATCGACCAGTTCTACTACCTCGCGCGCACGGCGCTCGTGAAAGACGAGTCGCACTACGACAAGTTCGACCGGGTTTTCGCCGAATTCTTCAAGGGCGTCGAATCACTGGTCGGCGCGGAGGTCGACATTCCTCTCGAGTGGCTGATGAAGCAGGCCGAACTCAACCTGTCCTCCGAAGAGAAGGCGCTGATCGACGCGCTGGGCGGTTGGGAAAAGCTCATGGAGACGCTCAAGCAGCGTCTCGAGGAGCAGAAGAGCCGCCACCAGGGCGGCAGCAAGTGGATCGGCACGGCCGGCACGTCTCCGTTCGGCGCGTACGGATACAACCCGGAAGGGATCCGCATCGGGCAGGACAAGAGCCGGAACCGCACTGCGGTCAAGGTCTGGGACCAGCGCGAGTACCGCAACTACGACTCGGATGTGGAGCTCGGCGTACGGAACATCAAGATCGCGCTGCGCCGGCTGCGTCGCTTCGCCCGGGAGGGCGCGCCGGACGAGCTGGATCTGCCGACCACCATCGACTCGACTGCCCGCAACGCCGGCTATCTCGATCTGCAGATGCGCCCCGAGCGCCACAATGCAGTGAAGGTGCTGATGTTCCTGGATGTCGGCGGCTCGATGGACGATCACATCAAGCTCGCACAGGAGACGTTTTCCGCGGCGAAATCCGAGTTCAAGCACCTCGAATACTTCTACTTCCACAACTGCCTCTACGATTTCGTGTGGAAGGAAAATCACCGCCGCCACGCCGAGCGCACCCGGACCGCGGACATCATGCACAAGTACGGGCACGACTATAAGGTGATCTTCGTCGGCGACGCGACCATGAGCCCGTACGAGATCCTGCAGCCGGGTGGCTCCATCGAGTATCACAACGAGGAAGCCGGAGCGGTCTGGATCCGCCGCATGCTCGACGTGTATCCGAAGGCCATATGGCTCAACCCCGAGCCCGAGCAGCTCTGGCCGTACCGTCAGTCGATCGCGATCCTGCGCGAGCTCATGCGCGAGCGCATGTACCCCATGACCATCGACGGTCTCGAGCGCGCCATGCGCTATCTCTCGAAGTGACCTCGCGCGCGGATGCAGCGCATCCGCCTGGCGAGGTCATCCCCGCGCAGGCGGGGATCCAGGGATCTATCCAGCGCTTCCTTCTGGATTCCCGCTTGCGCGGGAAGGACGGTCGCCGGCTTTCAGGCTAACCGCGCTGCGGAAACGCGAAGATGCTCGCCGTGCGCAGCATCGCGCGCTCGAACTCGCCGGCAGGAACGGGCGGAAGAAGCAGGTTGCCCATGTACTCGTTGCAGCCCATGTCGCGCAACAGGTGCAGCTCCGATTCGCGCTCCACACCCTCGGCGATCGTATCCAGCTGTAGGCTGCGCGCCATGTCGATCATGGCGCGCACGACGATGCGATCGTCCTGGCTGGTCCCCATCAGGCGCACGAACGACCGGTCGATCTTGATCGCGTGCACGCCCAGCCTGCGCAGCTCGCTCATCGACGAATAGCCGGTTCCGAAGTCGTCGACGACGATGCGCACGCCGAGTTCGCGGAGCTTCCTGGTGAGCGCGCGACTGTCCTCGATGTGGCGCGTCAGGGCGCGCTCGGTGACTTCGATCTCGAGCAGCTCCGGCTCGAGGCCGCTCGTCTGCAGGGCCTCGCTTACGCGCCCGATGAGCGCCTGATTGAACTGCTTGGGCGAAACGTTCACGGCTACCGCGAACGGCGGTCCGTGCAGCGCGTTCCAAGCCTTGGTGTGATTGCACGCCTGCTGCAGGACCCACTCGCCGAACGTGTGGATCATGCCGGTCTCTTCAAGCACGCGCATGAAGCGATCCGGTCCGACGAGGCCGTGCTCGGGATGCGCCCAGCGCAGGAGCGCCTCCGCGCCGGTGAGCTTTCCGGTCGTGATGTCTACGCGCGGCTGGAAGAAGACCCGCAGCTCGCCGCGCTCCAGCGCGCCACGCATAGTCTCTTCGAGCTGCAGGCGCTCGGTGGTGCGCAGGTTCATGTCGGAGGAGAAGAACTGGTAGTTCTTGCGCCCGCCCGACTTCGCCGCGTACATCGCCGTGTCGGCGTGCCGCATCAGGGTTGCGGCATCCGCGCCGTCGCTCGGAAAGATCGCTATTCCGACACTGCCCGACGTGACGATCTTGTGTCCTTCGATCTCGCACGGCTGCGCGAGGGAGTTCAGGATCTTCTGCGCCACCTGCCCGGCGTCGTCGGGCGTCTTCAGTCCCTCCAGCACCACCACGAATTCGTCACCGCCCTGGCGCGACAGCGTGTCGCCCTTGCGCACCACATTGCCCAGGCGCCGCGCCACTTCCTTCAGCAACAGATCGCCCGCCTGGTGGCCCAGGGTATCGTTGATGTTCTTGAAGTGGTCGAGGTCGACGAACAACACGCCGAGGAGCTCGCCGGCACGCTGGGCGCTGAGCAGCCCCTGTCCGAGTCGATCAGCGAGCAGCAGTCGGTTCGGGAGGCCGGTAAGGGGATCGCGCGTCGCGAGTTCCTCGATCCGCCGCTCGGCTCGCTTGCGCTCCGTGATCTCCATCGCGGTGCCGCGGTAACCCCGAACGAGCCCCATGTCGTCCCGAATCGGCACGCCGCTCACCAGCTGCCAGACGAGGCTGCCCGAACGGGCGAGTGACCGGATCTCGATATTGCGGAACGGTTCGCCGTTCGCTACCGTCTCCCCGAGGGTGGCCTGGAGCTGCTCGACTTCCCCTGGAGGCATGAATTCCGTGGGCTTCCGCCCGTACATCTCCTCGCGCGCATAGCCCAATACCTGCTCGACGCGGCGCGACACGTAGGTGTAGCGGCCGTCGACATCGGTCTCCCAGACATACTCGCCGGCAGCCTCCGCAAAATCACGAAACCGCCGCTCGCTCGCCTGCAGTTGACGCTCGATGCGCTTGAGATCAGTGATATCCATCACCGAGGTCAACACGCGCTCTTCCCCCATGAGATCGATTATCTCCGCCGAGAGCAATACGTCCGCGAGCTCGCCGGACTTCTTGCGCATCCGGACTTCGTAATTCCGTATTCGACCGCCGCCGGTGACCCGCGCGCTGAACGTGGCCCGGTCGGACTCCGACGCCCAGACGCCCAACTCGATGGAAGTCTTGCCCACCACCGCGTCCCGCGAGTAACCGAAAAACTCCGACCAGGCTTCGTTCACCTCGATGTAACGGCCGTCCGCCGGCGCACTGATCACCACCGGCACGGGACTCGCATGGAAGATCTTCGCGAAGCGCTGCTCGGACTCGACGAGCAGTCGCTCGCCGCGCCTGCGCTCGGTGACGTCCATGCACGACGAGAGCAGGACAGTCTCGCCAGCCAGCTCTGCGCGCTGTCCGGAGAAGAGAACGTCGACGAGCTCGCCGGAGCCCTTGCGCCAGCGGCACTCGATTTCGCGCACTGATCCGGACGCACGCAGCGTGTCGTACATGCGATTGCGCAGATCGAGATCATCCCAGAGGCCGATCTCGGCAAAACTGCGCCCGAGAATCGCGTCGCGCGTGTAGTCGAACGTGCGTACCCACGCATCGTTCACGTCGATGACGCGAGCGTCTTCGAACGAGGAAAGCGCCAGCGGCTGCGGGCTGCCCCGGAAGACCGCCTCCAGACGCCCGCGCGATTCGCGCAGCTCGCGCTCTACCTGATTGCGCTCGGTGACGTCGACCAGCGATCCGATGACGCATTTCTCGCCACCCAGCTCGACCACGAGCGCGGAGAGCTGCACTTCGGCAACCCTGCCGTGCCGCGAACGGAACCTGAGCTCGACATCTTTGACGGTCCCGGTTGCCGCAAGCTCCCGAAAGGCGAGTTCGCGGACATCGGGGTTCTCCATCAGGTTGAGCTCCTCCAGGGTGCGGCCGATGGCCTCGTCGCGCGGCACGCCCGAAAGCGCGCACCAGGCATCGTTGACCTCGGTGACGACTCGATCGGAAACCCTGCTGAGCGCCATCGCCTGGGGGCTCGAATGGAACAGATGCGCGAAGAGCTGCTCCGATTCGCGCAAGGCCTGCTCTGCCTGCACCTGGTGCGTGACGTCCCGTCCCACACCGCGATAGCCGCGAAACCGGCCCGTCTCGTCCAGAATTGGATCACCACTCAGCAGGGCGTGTCGCACGGTGCCATCCGGAAGCGTCCGGCGGATGGGAAAGTCCCGGAACGGTCGATGTCCCTCCATGTCGGCGCGATGGCGGTCCCACCCACCTTCGTCCGGCGTGAGAGTCTCGATCTCCCAGCGCGCGCGGCCAATCACGGATGACGGGCTGACGCCGGTCGCCGCCTCCACCCTGCCCGAGAGCGAAGTGAACCGCAGCTGCTCGTTCATTTCCCAATACCAGTCCGCGGACATCTCCGTCAGACTCCGGAAGCGGGCTTCGCTTTCGCGCATGCGGGCATGCGCGGCGCGGCTCGCCGCGCCGGTCGCAGACAGCGAGAGCGTGAGCACCGCGAGCGCGGTGAGCAACGCCTGCAACGTTACGACGTCCGCGTAGACCGGAATCTCCGCGACCGGTCCGCTGCTGCTCGTGAGACCGATCATGCAAAGCGCGGCCACACCGATATTGAAGGTCCCGACTTCGCGCAACGACAGCCTGATCGCGGGAAGCACGGCGAGCGGCGCCAGCACGAACGCAACGACGGGCAGCCCGTGTCCCTCACCGAGCAGCCGGGTGATGAGGTGCGCCCCGGAAAGCAGGAGGAGCGCGACCACCGCGGCGTACACGACAATCGCCGCAGTCCGGCGGTCAGGTCGCGGCGCCGCCAACCAGCCGAGCGCGGCCGGACCGGCGAGTAGTATCCCGAGCGCCTCGCTGTCCCAGAGTGTCAACCACACGGCCACCGTCTCTCCGGGAGGAAGGAGATCGCCTGCCATAAGAGCGCCAACGCCGATCGATGCTCCCGTCAGCGGCGCGCAGACGACCGCAAGACATATGAAAGCGAATACGTCGCGACCACGCGCAAGCGTGTGACGGAAATCGGGCGCACGCGTAAGCATCCACGCGCCGGCGATTGCGGTCGATGCGCTACCGACGCTCAGGAGAATCGCCACCCACACCGGAATGCCCGCTGCGACGCAGGCGCCGAGCGCGCCAGCGAGAACGCCGAGGATGAGTCGGCGTCCGAACAGCACGAGTACGGCAATCGCGAGCCCGGTCGCAGGTGCGATGGCCGGCACCGCGTTGTGGACGACAGCGAAGTGCAGCGGGAGCCAGGCGACGACGAAATAGGCGAGCGCGAGCGCAACCGTGCGCTGCAGATCGGCGCGGACACCGGCCCGATCCATCGCGACCCGGACGTCCAGCGGCGAAGGCGTCGACGCCATGGCGAGCTCAGTGGTCCTGCTGGTGAGGCGGCGCGGCCTTGAGGACTTCCTCGAACGTGGTGAGCCCGGCGGCGACCTTCATGGCACCGCTGATACGCAGGCTCTTCATGCCCTCCTTGTAGGCGAGCTCGCGAATCTGGCCGAGGTCGGCCTGCCCGGCAACCAGCCGCTTGATTCCCGGGGAAAGCAGCATCACTTCGTAGATGCCGCTGCGGCCCCGGAATCCGGTCATCCGGCATTCCAGGCAGCCCAGCGGTCGATAGATGTGACTCGGCCGACGCGCCTTCCAGGGCGAGACGAGCTCGTCCCAGGATACGTCCACGGCGCGGTCCGAGCCGAAAGGCACCTTCTCCTTGCATTGCGGGCATAGCGTGCGCACGAGGCGCTGCGCCATGACGCCGAGGGTGGTGGCGTTCAGCAAGTAAGACGGGACGCCCAGATCGAGAAGACGCGTGATCGCTGCGGCGGCATCGTTGGTGTGCAGCGTAGAGAGTACCAGGTGCCCTGTGAGCGCCGCCTGAATCGCCATCTCGGCAGTCTCTAGATCGCGTATCTCACCGACCATGATGATGTCCGGATCCTGGCGCATCAGCGCCCGCACACCCTCCGGAAACGACAGGTCGATGGCCGTCTGCACCTGCATCTGGTTGAACGCGGGCTCGATCATCTCGATCGGGTCCTCGATGGTGCAGACGTTGACCTCCGATGTCGCGAGAGACTTCAGGGTCGAGTACAGGGTCGTCGTCTTGCCCGATCCGGTCGGCCCGGTCACGAGAATGATGCCGTTTGGCTTGGCAGTCATCTCGTTCCAGCGACCCTTGTCCTCCTCGGAGAAGCCGAGATCGGTGAAGTCCTTGACCAGGACCTCCGGGTCGAAAATTCGCATGACGAGCTTTTCGCCGAACGCGGTCGGCAGTGTCGAGAGGCGCAACTCGACCTCCTGCCCGTCGGACGTGCGGGTCTTCACCCGTCCGTCCTGCGGGCGGCGTTTCTCGACCACGTCCATCCGGCCGAGGATCTTGATCCGGCTGGTCATCGCGGCCACGACCGGCATCGGGAGCGTGTAGACGCTATGCAGCACGCCGTCGATGCGGAACCGCACGTTTCCCAGCTCGCGGCGCGGCTCGATGTGGATGTCGCTTGCCCGTTGATCGAATGCGTATTGCCAGAGCCAGTCGACGATGTGAACGATGTGCTGGTCGTTCGCGTCGAGCTGGCGATTGCTCTTACCGAGCTCGACGAGCTGTTCGAAATTCGAAAGGTCCGATCGGCCTTCACCGCTCTTGGCCGCGCGCTTGACCGACTTCGCGAGATTGTAGAATTCGACGATGTACCGGTTGATGTCGAGCGGATTCGCGAAGACGCGCTTGATCTCGACCTTCTGGATCCGCGCGAGCTCCTGCTCCCATTCGCGCAGATGGGGCTCGGCCGTCGCAATGACCGCCTCTTTGTTCGTCACCTCGACCGGCAGGATCTTGAAGCGCTCAGCATAGGCGCTCGACATGATCTCGGTCACGGCCGAGAAATTGATCTTCAGCGGATCGATGTGGTAGTACGGCAGCCCGGTCTTTCCCGCATACCACTCGGTAAGCGCTTCGATGTGCAGCGCCTTGTGGGGCGGGACAGCCGATTTCCACTTCTGGTCGGCAAGGATCACCAGTGGGTGGAGACCACCGCGATGCATGCGCCGGTCGACAAGGAATCGCTCGCACTCCTCCCGCGGAACGAGCCCGTCCGCGACGAGCGCTTTCACCACCTCGTGTAGGGTCAGGCGGCGTTCTTCGTTGGCGACTGCGGCAACGGCCATGGGCTGAGCGAACAAATAACGGGCGACTATAGCCCGTAAACCCCTGTCGTCTCAATGCCTTTTAGGACCGGACCCGTGACGGTTTTTGACTTTGGCGGCCAGTTCGGCCATTCTCGCCCCGGAGTTGCTCATTCTTTCGCACAGATTCGAAAGGAAGGACAGATGCCAATCAAAGTCGGCGATCGCTTGCCCGAGGGCAGGCTCTCGGAATCGGTGGAGTTCGACGGAACAGGGTGCCCGATCAATCCCCAGGACCACGCGGTCCAGGAGCTTGCGAAGGGTAAGAAAATCGTCATCTTCGGGGTGCCGGGAGCATATACCCCGACCTGCTCGGCAAAGCACGTGCCCAGCTACGTCGCGCACTTCGACGCGCTGAAGAAGCGTGGCGTGGACGAGATCTGGTGTGTTTCCGTCAATGACGCCTTCGTCATGAGCGCATGGGGTCGCGACCAGAACGCGGGCAACAAGGTCCGCATGCTTGCCGACGGGAACGGGGACTACAGCAAGAAGCTGGGCCTCGAGCTGGACCTCACTCCCCGGAACATGGGCGTGCGTTCGACGCGCTACTCCATGCTCGTCGAAGACGGGGTCGTGAAGAAGCTGAATATCGAGGCGCCCGGAAAGTACGAAGTGTCCGGCGCCGAGGCGATGCTGGCACAGCTCTGAGCCCCCGCCGTGCCCGGACGCACGCACCCGATGGGACGTCCCAGCAGGACCGTCGATGAGGTGCACCGGACCGGGTCGGCGTGAACATACTCATCGTCGACGACTCCCGGACCATCCGGGCGGCGCTCGCGGGCATGGTCAAGCGCCTCGGTCACGAGGCCACGAGCGCCGAATCCGGTGCCGGGTGCATCGAGCTCTTTTTGCGGGAGCGGCCCGACCTCATCCTGCTCGACGTCACGATGCCCGACATGGACGGCTACGACGTGGCGCGCCGGCTACGTACGCTCGGCGGGACTGACTGGTTGCCAATCCTCTTCCTCTCCGGGAGCGATGAGGACCAGGATCTAGACAAGGCGATCGACGCCGGCGGCGACGACTACCTGGTCAAGCCAGTGAGCCAGGTCGTGCTGGGCGCGAAGATCCGCGCGATGCAGCGCATCGATACGATGCATCGGAATCTGTTACAGGTCTCGGCGGATCTCGAGGCGGCGAACCGGGAACTCGCGCGCGTGTCCCGCGAGGACGGGCTGACCCGCCTCGCCAACCGGAGGCGCTTCGACGAGCACCTGCGCACCGAGCTGCTCCGGGCGATGCGCACCGGGCAGGCCCTGTCGCTCACGCTGTGCGACGTCGATCACTTCAAGGGCTACAACGATCACTACGGGCATACGCAAGGGGACGAATGCCTGCGTCAGGTCGGTCACGTCCTGCGCCACTCCTGCCGCCGGCCGACCGATTTGGCGGCTCGCTACGGTGGCGAGGAGTTCGCGATCATCCTGCCCGAGACGCCGCTCTGGGGAGCTGCCGAAGTCGCGGAGCGCGTACGCCGCGGAATCGAGGAGTGCGCGATCCCGCACGCGGTTTCCACTGCCGCCACGGTCGTGACCATCAGCCTTGGCGTCGCGTGCGCCATGCCCGGTTCGAATCTCACACCCGAGCAGCTGGTTGCATGGGCCGACAAAGCGCTCTACCGCGCCAAGGAATCCGGACGCAATCGGGTGGTGGCCGCTTCCAGCGGTTAGCGGGGCGCTTTCGCCTCCTTGGAAAGGAGGGGATGGGCTAAGGCTACCAGTCTTGCAAAGCTTTACTGGGTGGCGCTCGGACTCTGGTCGGCAAGATCGAGCATGAGCTCGTTGACGCGGCGCACGAAGCCGGCCGGATCCTCGAGCGTGCCGCCCTCGGCAAGAAGCGACTGTTCGAACAGCAGGTTCGCCCAGTCGTCGAGGCGGCGATCTTCGCGCTTGAGGCGCTGCATGATCGGATGCATGGGATTGACCTCGAGGATCGGCTTGGCCTGCGGGACGTTCTGTCCGACCGACTTGAGGATGCGCTGCAGGTTGCCACCCGGATCGTTCTCGTCTGCGACGAGGCAGGCCGGCGACGACGTGAGCCGGGAGCTCACGCGGACGTCCTTCACGCGGCTGTCCAGAACTGCTTTCACCTTTGCCAGAACGTCCTTGAAATCGTCTGCCTGCCGCGCCTGCTCTTTCTTGGCCTCCTCGCCGTCGAGCTTGGCGAGATCGATGTCGCCCCGCGCCACGGACACGAGCGGCTTGCCCTCGAACTCGTGCAGATTCGCGACGACCCACTCGTCCACACGATCGTGGAGCAGGAGGACCTCGACGCCCTTCGCGCGAAACATCTCGAGGTGCGGGCTGTTCTTGGCGGCGAGAAACGACTCCGCTGTGACGTAGTAGATGGCTTCCTGCTCCGGCTTCGTCCGCGAGACGTAGTCCGGCAGAGATACGTTCTCATCCGCGGAGTCGGCGTGCGTCGAGGCGAAGCGGAGCAGCTTCGCAATGCGGTCGCGATTGGTGTGGTCCTCCCCGACGCCCTCCTTCAGCACGCGTCCGAACTCCTTCCAGAAGATCGCGTACTTCTCCTGATCGCTCGTGGCCAGGTCCTCGAGGTTCGAGAGCACGCGACGCGCACAGCCGGCGCGAATCGCCTCGACGTCGCGCGATTCCTGGAGGATCTCGCGCGAGACGTTCAGCGGGAGATCGTTCGAATCGACGACGCCGCGGACGAAGCGCAGGTACATCGGCAGGAGCGCCTCTGCATCGTCCATGATGAACACGCGCCGCACGTAGAGCTTGAGGCCCTTGCGGCTCGCGCGATCCCACAGGTCGAACGGCGCGTGGGATGGGATGTACAGAAGCTGGGTGTATTCCTGACGGCCTTCGACGCGATTGTGAGCCCACACGAGCGGCGGCTCGAAATCATGCGCGACGTGCTTGTAGAACTCCTGGTACTGCTCGTCGGTGATCTCGGACTTCGGGCGCGCCCAGAGCGCGCTCGCCTGATTGACGGTCTCGTCCTCCTCGGTGGTGCGGTACGCCTTCTTCTCCTCGTCCCACGCGCGCCGTTTCATCAGGATGGGAATGGCGATGTGGTCGGAATAGCGCCGGATGATCTGCCGGAGCCGCATGCCGTCGAGGAGCTCGTCCTCGCCTTCGCGCAGGTGCAGGATGACGTCCGTCCCCCGCCCGGGCTTCGCGGCGGGCTCGAGCGTGTAGTCGCCCTCTCCCCCCGACTCCCAGCGCACGCCCGCGTCATCCGGTAATCCCGCACGACGTGTCACGAGGGTCACCTTGTCGGCAACGATGAACGACGAGTAGAACCCGACGCCGAACTGGCCGATGAGATGTGCGTCCTTCGCCTGGTCGCCGGTGAGCGTGCCGAGAAACTCCCGCGTGCCCGACCTGGCGATCGTGCCGAGATTCGCCACCACTTCGTCCCGGGACATCCCGACGCCATTGTCCGAGACGGTGATCGTCCGGGCCTGCGGGTCCACGGTCACGCGAATGCGAAGCTCCGACTCTTCGCCAAGCAGCGCGGAGTTGGAGAGCGCCTCAAAACGCAGCTTGTCCGCGGCATCCGAGGCGTTGGAGATCAGCTCACGCAGGAAAATCTCCTTGTTGCTGTAGAGCGAGTGGATCATGAGGTGCAGCAGCTGCTTCACCTCGGCCTGGAAGCTCAGGGTTTCCTTCACCGTCTCGGACACGCTCATCTCACCTTCCTGGATTGGCCGACATTGCGACATTGGGGGCTGGCGGCGCCTTTTCAAGGGCGCGCCCGCCTGCGAGCCTGCCTGCCACGGGGTCGTTCAAGCTCTGGTTGCACTGCGGCAAATTGCCCTCCTATGTCCAGCGCACGCTGCGGTTCATCCTGCGGCAGTCTTCACGGCACTTTTTGCTCCGGACCCTGTCTTTGCCCGCGGCGCGCTGGACATTGGGCTGCATAATGCAGAGCGGCTCGCGGGCGGCGCGGGGATCGGCGTTGCCATGGTGACAAGAAATCCTCTGGCCACAATCGTCGCCGGCATGGCCGCCTTGCACCTGGCACGGAACTTTCTAGGGGCATGAGTAATCAGTAGAATTGCGTTTTCTCCGAATCCCCCAAATTCTGCGAGGATTTAATGTCGATCTTGCGCTGGCTTGCTGCCGCCCTCATTGCCCTGCCGCTCGTCGCGGGGGCCGAATCGGCTCCCAGGCTGTCGCTTCCGCAGGGATTCTCCGCAGGGCCGGCGCTGGCAGGAGTCAGCGAATACCGCCTCCCGAACGGCCTTCAGGTGCTGCTCATCCCGGATGCGTCCCAGGACACGACCACCGTGGCAGTGACCTACCTGGTGGGATCGAGGCATGAAGGTTACGGCGAGCGGGGCATGGCCCATCTGCTCGAGCACATGCTTTTCAAGGGGACACCGCGGCACGAAAACATCAAGGGCGAATTCCTGAAGCACGGCGTGCGCTACAACGGCACGACCTCGTACGATCGCACGAACTACTTCGGCACGTTCCCGGCGAGCGACGACAACCTGGCCGCATTGCTCGACCTGGAGGCCGATCGGATGGTGAACTCGGAGGTCTCGAAGGCGGATCTCGATAGCGAGATGACCGTGGTCCGCAACGAATTCGAGTCGGGCGAGAACAGCCCGTTCAGCCTGCTGCGAGATCGGATGATCGGAACTGCTTACCACTGGCACAACTACGGGCGCTCGGTCATCGGCACCCGTTCCGACATCGAGAACGTCCCGATCGATCGGCTCCAGGCGTTCTACCGAAAGTATTATCAGCCTGACAACGCCACGCTCGTCATTGCAGGGCGATTCGATCCGCAGCGGGCGCTCGAGCTCGTGAACAAATACTTCGCACCCGTTCCCAAGCCCGCGCGCATCCTGCATCAGACCTATACGACCGAACCCCCGCAGGACGGCGAGCGTCGCGTGGTCCTGCGACGCGTGGGCGAAGTACAGCTCGTCGCCGCGATGTACCACATGCCCCCGGGATCGGACCCGAGCTACGCGGCAGTGGACCTCCTCACCCAGGTGCTCACGAATCGGCCCTCCGGCCGATTGCACAAGGCGCTGGTCGAGACCGGCAAGGCGACCTCGTCGTTCGGAACGGAGCGACAGACACGCGAGGCCGGTTCGGCCTATTTCGGCGCGGCAGTGCCCAAGGGACAGTCACTCGACGCCGCTCGCGATACCCTCCTGGAGGTGCTCGAGGGATTCGCCGCCGATCCCGTGACAGACGAGGAACTGAACCGCGCCCGCGTCAAGTTGCAGAACGACATCGACGACCTCCTCACCAACTCGCGCGCTCTGGCGATCACGCTTTCCGAGTTCATCGCCATGGGCGACTGGCGGCTCCTCTTCTGGTACCAGGATCAGATCGGTAAGACGACGCGGGAAGACGTTCAGCGCGTCGCCACCACCTACCTGCGACCGGAGAACCGCACGCTCGGGATATTCATTCCGACAGCGAAGCCGACGCGCGTCGCGATGCCGCCGGTTCCCGATGTCCAGGCCATGCTCAAGGATTTCACGGGGGCCGAGACGGTTGCGGCAGGCGAGGCATTCGACCCGACACCCGCGAACCTCGAGGCGCGGTTGATCAGGCGCGAGCTGCCCGGCGGCATAAAGCTGGCCATGCTGCCGAAGCGAACGCGCGGCGCCAAGGTGAATGCCGTCCTGACCCTGCACTGGGGCGACGAAAAAGCCACTATGGGACGCAGCGCCGCCTGCAATGTCGCGAGCGCGATGCTTGCCCGGGGCACGACGAAGCACACCCGTGCGGAGCTGAGCGATGCGCTGGATAAATTGCGCGCAGACGTCTCCGTCAGCATCAGCGGCGCGTCGATCGACACCGTGCGCGAGAATTTCCCGGAAGCGCTTCGGCTCACCGTCGAAATGCTGCGCGAGCCGTCCTTTCCCGAAAGCGAGTTCACGCAGGTCAAGCAGTCCATGCTCACCTCGATCGACGTGCAGAAGAACGATCCGTCCGTGCGCGCGGGTCGCTCGATCAGCCGACACCTCAACCCCTACCCGGACGGGCACTGGCTCGCCACGCCGACCCTCGAGGAACGCGCCGCGGCGATTGCGGCCGTGACGCTCGAGGACGCGCGCCGATGCCACGCCGATTTCCTGGGCGCATCGAACAGCGAGCTGGCAGTGGTGGGCGACTTCGACGCCAAGGAAATAGGCCCCCTCGCCGAATCACTGCTCGGCAACTGGAAGACCCCCTCGCCTTACGAGCGAATCGCAAGCCGCTATTTCGACGCGGCTGCGATGACCCAGGACATCGTGACGCCGGACAAGGCGAATGCCGTATACCGTGCCGGATTCAATCTTCCGCTCCGCGATGACGACGCAGATTTCCCGGCGCTCGTGCTTGGGAACTACATCATCGGCGGGTCATCGGACTCGCGCCTCTGGCGTCGCATCCGCGAGCAGGACGGATTGTCCTACAGCGTCGGGTCCTGGCTGACGGCCGGATCGCGCGATGCGGCGGGCGAATTCGGCGTCTCGGCAATCTACGCTCCTCAGAACCGTGTCCGGCTGGAAACTGCGGTGCACGAGGAAATCAAGCGCGCGCTGGACGAAGGATTCACCAATGCGGAAGTGGCGGATGCCGCAAAAGGCTTTCTGAAGCGGCGCCACCTCGCCCGGAACTCCGACTCCGGGCTCGCATCGCGCATCAGCAGCTACCTCGACCTCGGACGAACGTTCAAGTGGGACGAGGAGTTCGAGGCGCGCATCGCCTCATTGAAAGCCGCGGACGTGAACGATGCGCTGCGCCGGCATTTTTCGCTCGACAAGCTGTCGGTGGTCAAGGCAGGAGATTTCGCCCCGACCGTCACACAGACCTCGCAGAAGTCGCCCGAATGAGCCGGGTTGAGCGGATTCAGTCGAGCCGCTCATAGCGGATCGCGAGGATCTCGAGCGTCTCGCTGCCCGCCGGGGTATTCAGCAATACCGCGTCCCCGGCGCGCGCGCGCAGCAGCGCCCGCGCGACGGGCGAAATCCAGGACACCCGGCCGCGCGCCGGATCTGCCTCGTCGATGCCGACGATGGAGAGGGTC
>JBAVOG010000318.1:0-11134 GCA_049691875.1 Burkholderiales bacterium
CGGCGCTTGAGGCCGCCGCCGAGCACGAGCATCGACACGTCGCCGAGGAAGGCGAATGCGGCCGAAAAGCGGGTGAGCTGCTGGTAGTACCGGCGTGTCTCCGGCGCGACATCGGCCGGGACGCGCACCCAGTGCGAGCCGGTAATTCCCATGACGAAGGCGCGCGCAGCGTTCGTGAAGGTGAACCCCACGTGGCTCCACAGCGCCTGATCGAATGCGCGCGCGGCGCTCTCGCGATCCGGATCGCGCGCCGCGTTCATCTCCTTCAGCACGTAGGGGTGGCAGCGGATCGCCCCCTGGCCGAACACGATCAGGCTGCGGGTCAGGATGTTCGCGCCCTCGACCGTGATCGACACCGGCACCTGCTGGTAGGCGCGACCGATGAAGTTGTTGGGCCCCAGGCAGATCCCCTTGCCGCCCTGGATGTCCATCGCGTCGTTGATGACTTGCCGGTTGCGCTCGGTGACGTGGTACTTGACGATTGCCGAGATCACCGAAGGCCGCTCGCCGAGGTCGACGGCGCCTGCGGTCATCACGCGCGCCGCATCGGTCAGGTAGAGATTGCCACCCATGCGTGTGAGCGCTTCCTCGATGCCCTCGAACTTTCCGATCGGCGTCCGGAACTGGCTGCGCACGCGCGCATAGGCGCCGGTGCCGCGCACGGCGAGCTTCGACATGCCGACGTTCGACGACGGCAGCGAGATCGAGCGCCCGGCCGCGAGGCTTTCCATCAGCATGCGCCAGCCCTGGCCGGCCATCTCGCGCCCGCCGATGATCCAGTCGAGCGGCATGAAGACGTCCTTGCCCCAGTTCGGGCCGTTCTGGAACACGGCGTTCAGGGGGAGGTGCCGCCGGCCGATGTGTACACCGGGCGTGTCGGTCGGCACGAGCGCGCAGGTGATACCCACATCCTCGTCTCCGCCGAGCAAACGCTCCGGGTCGCGCAGCTGGAACGCGAGCCCGAGCAGGGTCGCGACCGGACCGAGCGTGATGTAGCGCTTGTCCCAGGTGACGCGCATGCCGAGCACCTGCTTGCCTTGCCACGTGCCCTTGCAGACGACGCTGAAATCGGGGATCGCCGCGGCGTCCGAACCCGCATGCGGATTGGTGAGCGCGAAGCAGGGGATTTCCGCGCCGCGCGCCAGGCGCGGCAGGTAGTGGTTCTTCTGTGCCTCCGTGCCGTAATGGAGCAGCAGCTCTGCCGGCCCCAGCGAGTTGGGCACCATCACCGACACGGCGGCGGCACTGCAGCGAGTCGAGAGCTTCATCACCACCTGCGAGTGCATGTACGCCGAAAATTCCTTGCCGCCGTAGCGCTTCGGAATGATCATGCCGAGGAAGCCCTTGTCCTTGATGAACTGCCAGACTTCCGGGGGCATGTCGTAGTTGTGGTGCGTCTGCTCCCAGTCGTTCGACATGGCGCAGAGCGCCTCGGTCTCGTTGTCGAGGAACGCCTGCTCCTCGGCCGTGAGAGCCGGGGCGGGGATGCCAAGCAGCTTCTTCCAGTCCGGGTGCCCGGAAAAGAGGTCCGCGTCCCACCACACGGTCCCGGCGTTGATGGCGTCGGACTCCGTCTGCGACATCGGTGGCATGACTTTTCGAAACGCCGCGAGCAGCCGGTCGCTGATGAGCGCGCGGCGCAGCGGCGTGAACGTGAGGATGGCTGCCATCGTCGCGAAGACGATCAGCAGGACGGTCGTCACGCCGCTCGAAAGCCCGGCGGACCCGGCGAGGCCCAGCAGCAATGCGCCGATCCCGGCGGCCCACAGCCACGCCGGTGCCGCGACGTATGCGAGGGCAATGGCTGCGAGGAGAAATCCGATCAACCAGAGTGCCGCAATCATTTCGTTTGCTCCTGAAAACCCGGTTTCGTGCGCCCCATCGTCATGCGGCGCGCGGACGGGTCAGATCGGTTTGAGATCGCCCGGTGCGCGAAAGTTCGTGCGCGGCGTCGGGCGCCGCAGCGTCGGGCAAGGGTGCCTTGAGCCCTGCGATCAGAAAGGGCGCTAGCCGGCGCAACAGCAACTCGTCATCCGGCGTCTCGACCGCGCTCAGGGCGGAGATGAGTCGCCACGCATCGGCGCCGGCCAGTGTGTAGGCGAGCGCCCCCATCATGAAATGCAGCCGCCAGGTGAGCTCGCGCCGCGGCACTTCCGGCAGCGCATCGGCGAATGCCTCCTTGAACCGGTCGATGGTCGGCGCATAGCGCTCCGACAAAAACTCGCGGAGGACGGGGGACGGGTCCACATAGGCGCGGCCGAGCAGTCGCAGAAAGTCGCGCCCGCCGCGCTGGGGATCGCGGGCGAGCTGGAGCGCGGGCACGAACATCGCTGCGAGCACGCGCTCACACGCGAGCGTCGCACCGCGCGCCGCGCGCAGATACTCCTCGAGCAGCGCGACGCGCGCATCGTTCATGGCGTCGAAGCGCCGCGCCATCATCGCGGTGAAGAGCCCGTTCTTTCCGCCGAAGTGATAGTTCACCGCCGCCAGGTTGACGTCGGCCTGCGTCGTCACCATGCGCAGGCTGGTGCCGTCGAAGCCGTGCTCCAGGAAGAGCGCTTCGGCGGCGTCGAAGATGCGCTCGCGCGTGGCGTGATTCGCGCGGACTTCGGTGGATGCGGGTCTTACTCTCAGCATCGGCAGGCAGGTCGGTCAAGGATTCAAACGATCGTTTGAAGCATACGTTCACCGATCGGGGTGTCAACCCCGCAACCGGCGTAACCGCCCTCCCAGAGGGCGCTGGTGGCGCGGTGCGGGACATCTAACTCATTGGCAAACCTTGAAATAGCCGTTTTCGTCCCAAGCTTTAGAATCCGTGCTCTAACCCAGTGCTTTCCCGAGTCCCTCCTTGCGACGCTACGCCTCTTCCGATTCCCCACCCCCGCCGAACACCGCGCGCAAGCGCGGCAGCGACTGGCGCGTCCTGAAATCCCTGCTGCCCTACGTCTGGGAGTACCGGTGGCGGGTCGCGCTGGCGCTCAGCTTCATGGTCGCGGCCAAGCTTGCGAACGTCGGGGTGCCGCTCGTCCTCAAGCAGATCGTCGACTCGCTCACGCTGGAGAACGCGATCCTGGCCGTGCCGATGGCGCTGCTCGTGGCGTACGGCCTGCTGCGGCTCTCGACGACGCTATTCACGGAGCTGCGCGAGCTCACGTTCGCGAAAGTCACCCAGCGCGCGGTGCGGCGCGTCGCGCTTGCCGTGTTCCGCCACCTCCACTCCCTGTCGCTGCGCTTTCATCTCGAGCGCCAGACCGGGGGCATGTCGCGCGACATCGAGCGCGGCGTGCGCGGCATCAACACGCTGCTCGGGTACACGCTCTACAGTATCCTGCCCACCCTGGTCGAGATCAGCCTCGTGATCGGCATCCTCGTGGCGAAGTACGAGCCGAGCTTCGCGCTGATCGCGCTGGGAACGCTGACGGCGTACATCGCGTTCAGTGTTTCGGTCACCGAGTGGCGCACGCATTTCCGGCGCACGATGAACGAGCTCGATTCCAAGGCCAACACCCGCGCGATCGACAGCCTGCTCAACTACGAGACCGTGAAGTACTTCGGCAACGAGGAGCACGAGGCGCGGCGCTACGACGAGAACCTGCAGCGCTACGAGCGCGCCGCGCTGAAGAGCCAGACGTCGCTCTCGACGCTGAACACCGGACAGTCCGTGATCATCGCCACCGGCGTGGTGCTCATCATGTGGCGTGCGACGGTCGGGGTCGTGGCGGGGACGCTCACGATCGGCGACCTCGTGCTCGTGAACGCATTCCTGATCCAGCTCTACATTCCGCTCAATTTTCTCGGGGTGCTGTACCGCGAGATCAAGCAGGCCATCGCCGACATGGAGCGTATGTTCGGCGTGCTCGAGCAGCACCGCGAGATCGAGGACCGGCCCGATGCTCCGATTCTCGCGGCGGTCAATCCCACCGTCCGCTTCGAGAACGTGAACTTCGCCTACGAGCCGCGCCGGCAAATCCTGCGCGACGTGAGCTTCGAGATTCCGACCGGCGCGACGGTGGCGGTCGTCGGGCACTCGGGATCGGGCAAGTCGACGCTCGCGCGGCTGCTGTTCCGTTTCTACGACGTGGGCGAGGGCCGCATCACGGTGAACGGCGTCGACATCCGCGACGTCACCCAGGCGAGCCTGCGCAGCGCGATCGGGATCGTGCCGCAGGACACCGTGCTCTTCAACGACTCGATCCTCTACAACATCCAGTACGGGCGGCCGGACGCGTCGGCCGACGAGGTGATCGACGCGGCGCGCTCGGCGCACATCCACGAGTTCATCCAGTCGCTGCCGGACGGCTACGACACGATCGTCGGTGAACGGGGGCTCAAGCTTTCCGGCGGCGAGAAGCAGCGCGTGGCGATCGCGCGCGCCCTGCTCAAGAACCCGCAGATCCTCGTTTTCGACGAAGCGACTTCCGCGCTCGACTCCAAATCGGAGAAGGCGATCCAGGCCGAGCTCGACCGCATCGCACAGGGCCGCACGGCGCTCGTGATCGCGCACCGGCTCTCGACCGTCATGGACGCGGACGAGATCATCGTCATGGAGCTCGGGCGCATCGTCGAGCGCGGCACCCACCGCAGCCTCCTCGAGCGCGGCGGCCACTATGCGCAGATGTGGGCTCTCCAGCAGCTCGAGGCCGCAGAACGGGAAGCGATGGCTGCGTAATGCGGTAAGGAGCATGTCGGGGTGATGGTGTTTTCCCCTCCTTGGAAAGGAGGGGAACAACCATTCCCTTACCCGCGTTACCGGGCGATCGCTGGGACTCCAAATAGCCAACCGTGGCTCAGCAGCAGCACCGCGTAGATCAAGATTCCCGAGACGACTCGCCAGACGCCGATTCCCTTCCAGTCGATCTTGACCCGGCCCGCAGCGGCGGCGGCGAACGGCACGAGGGAGGTGTGCGCGGCGAATGCTTTCCAAGATTCGCCGAGCCGAACCGCGCGCTTGTGGTCGATCGCGGCCATGCCCCCGAGCGACAGGATCAGCATGCCCCCGAACAACAAGACCGAGGCCGCGTCGCCGTTGGCTGCGAGGTGGGCCACGGACCAGAGCGTCGTCCCCCAGAGAAACGGGTGCCGGGTGATCGTGACGATTCCGCGCGTCGCGCGGGCCGCGTCACTGAGCCGTTCGCCGCCCACGGCCGTCGGGTTGGGCGTCGTGAGCCCGATGACGGCGAGGAGCAGCGCAAACGGCATCAGCACCATAGCAATGGAACGGCCCGCCATGCCGAGTTCCCACAGGTCGACGAAGGGGGCGCCCCGATACGCCATGATGGCCCAGGCGAGGAAGAGGGCCGACACCAACGCGTAGATGCCGAGAAACGGCCGCTCCCCCAGGGCGTTCACCAGGCGCGCGCGCACCGGAGGCCAGGAAAGCAGGAAATGGCCGCCCACGAAGCCGGCCATCGCAACGAGGAGCGCTGAGAGGGTGCCCGTCATGTTGGAGATTCTAAAGGCGGGCGGTCGTCCCGGTCGGAGCGTTGTTCGCTTCGCTATCGACAGGGGCGCGAACGATTCCACGCCCGGCTCGGCCGGTTTGCGATCCACTCGGCCGGGGACGATGCCGATTGCATAAACCCGGCCGGGGAGAGGGTGTCGGAGTCCTGTCAAAACCTAGCCTTAGCGTGAGGTAGTTCACGTATCCCATTATTTTCGTTGTCGAAGCGCGCCAGCCTCGGTACACTTTGCCGGACTTGGGAGAGGGGCGGGGCCTGATATGTCGATTCGCTTCCGAAGGGCAGCGGCAGTCGCGTTTTTCGTACTTGCGGCGCAGGCCGCGGCGATACCCGCGCACGCCGATGCCCCCGAGGACCCCAAGATCCGCTCGGCCTCCGTGCTGGTCCTGGATCAGGCGACCGGCGAGGTGCTCTACAGCAAGAACGAGTCGGCGATCGTGCCGATCGCTTCCATCACCAAGCTGATGACCGCCATGGTGACGCTCGACGCGGGTCTGCCGCTTGACGAGGAAATCACGATCGAGCGCGAGGACCTGCCGACCGTGCCAGGCGCCAAGCTCTACTCGGCATTGCGCGTACACGACAAGATCAGCCGCGACGATCTGCTGAAGCTCGCACTCATGGCCTCGGAAAATCGCGCGGCTGCGACGCTCGGCATGAGCTACCCGGGCGGGCTCGACCGCTTCGTGGAAGCGATGAACGCGAAGGCAATATTGCTCGGCATGAGCGACTCGCGGTTCGTCGAGCCGACCGGCCTGTCGGCGGAGAACGTATCCAGTGCCGGTGATCTCGCCCGGCTCGTGGAGGCGGCCCACACCTATCCCCTGATCCGGGGGTACTCGACGGCGAGATCGCACGAGCTCCGCGTCGGCAAGCGCAAGCTCTCGTACCACAACACCAACCGGCTCGTCTCGAGCCCGTCGTGGGAAATCGGCGTGCAGAAGACCGGATTCATCCGCGCGGCCGGCCGTTGCCTCGTCATGCAGGCCAACATCGAGACCCGATCGCTCATCATCGTGTTGCTGGACTCGGTCGGCAAGTACACGCGGATCGGCGATGCGAATCGCCTCCGCCAGTGGCTCGAGGCGACCAAGGCGCTCGCGTCCACTGCGATCAATCCGTCCGACAAACCCACACGCCGTTCGGTTTCCGCGTCAAACGCGCGTCCGGCGTACGATAGCGGCTCCGAAAACGGAAGCCGCGTGAGTGTCCAGTACCCGTCCCAACAGAATATCTGGTGAGCCCCCCGGGCCCGCCGCACCATCCCGGTTCGAGCAGGCCGGCATCGTCCGGCACTACGATTGCCTGACCCACACAGCGTCGTTTCTCGACGACGTGCTGGTCGGCCTCGCGGCCCAGCAAAAGTTCCTGCCGCCGAAATATTTCTATGACGACGAGGGTTCGCGCCTCTTCGAGGAGATCTGCGAGCTTCCCGAGTACTACCCGACCCGCACCGAGATGGCCATCATGCGGGAGCGCATCCCGGAGATCGTCCGGCTGCTCGGGACCGATATCGAACTGATCGAGCTGGGCTCCGGCGCGAGCGTGAAGACCCGGTTGCTGATCGAACGGTTGCGGCCTGCGCTCTATGTGCCGATCGAGATCGCCGACGACGCGTTGCGACGCGCATCGGCCCGGCTTGCCGGGCACTTTCCCTGGCTGCACATCTGCGCCGTGCGAGCCGACTTCTCGCGACCGCTACGAATGCCGAGCTTCACCGGCGTCCCGGTCAAGCTCAAGGTGGCGTACTTTCCAGGCTCGACCATCGGCAACTTCGCACCCGAGGACGCTGTCTCGCTCCTGCGCAACGTGCGCGACCTGACCGGCACCGGCGGACGGCTGCTGATCGGTGTCGACCTGAAGAAGGACCGCCGCACGCTCGAAGCGGCGTACGACGATGCGGCGGGCGTGACCGCGCGCTTCAACCTGAACCTGCTGGCGCGCATCAATCGCGATCTCGGCGGGGATTTCCAGTTGCAGCGCTTTCGCCACAAGGCCTTCTACGACGAGCGCTCGGGGCGGATCGAGATGCACCTCGAGAGCGTGTACTCGCAGTTCGTGCACGTGGCCGGCCAGCGCTTCGACTTCAGGCCTGGCGAGACGATCCACACCGAGAACTCGTACAAGTACATGGTGCCGGATTTTCAGGCCCTCGCGCGCCGCGCGCGCTTCGAGCCGCAGCAGGTCTGGACGGACGACCGGAACCTGTTCTCGGTGCACCTGATGATCGCGGTATAGGATTTCCAAGTTCTCCAGGATCCCCGGCACCGCGCCGAGTCATTCCTCCAGCCAGTCGAGTGCGGCGGACGGGTCGGTAAACGACTGGAACGCGAATCCGTGCGCCACCGCGAACGTCTCGAAGTAACGGCCCAGATTCAGCTCGTCCGCCGTGCGATGGAGCGAGGCGACCTTGTGTCCGGGCTGCAGGCCGGCGCCTTCGAGGTCCGCAGCGACCTCGAAGAGGTCCGAGACGGCCAGCGGACTCTCGTTTGTCTGGCGCCAATCGATCAGCACGTGATGGTGAACGTTCTGGCCGCAGTCGCGAACGATGTCGGCCAGCAATTTTCGGCTGGCCTCCAGATCGAGCTCGCCGGTGCGGCTGGCACGCAGGAAGTCGCGGGTGGTGACTACTCGGATGTCGAAAGGCATGGACTTGAGCAATGCGATGCTTCAGCGTCGTTCATTCTACAGTCGGGGATCTGCGTCCGACGGACGCGCTTGCCGTCGGGGGATGGCCAATCGCCCGTGAAGTCTTCTCCGCGGTCTCCTTGATCAGCCAGGACCATTGCAGCTTCAGGCGCTCGGCCGGCGCGGAGAGGGAAAGGCCCGCGACCAGCGCGCCTGCATCGTCGCGAATTCCTGCCGCCACACAACGCACGCCCACCTCCGCCTCTTCGTTGTCGGTGGCATAGCCCTGTTTGCGGACTTTCTCCAGTTCCTTCTCGAGCGCGTGCAGCGAGTGTAGCGTGTTGCGCGTGAAGGCCGGCAGCCCGGTGCGCTCGGCGTAGCTCCGGATGCCTTCCGGCGATTCCTCCGCGAGGAACAGCTTGCCCACTGCCGTGACGTGCAGGGGTGCGCGGGCGCCTATGATGTTCACGATCCGCATGAGCGAGCGGCCGCTCGAGGTGCGCTCGATGTAGACGAGCTCGTCGTCACGCCGCACCGAGAGGTTGACCGCTTCGCCGGTCGCGGCGTGCAGCTCGCGCATGAGCGGGAGTGCGTGCTCGCGCACGCTGATGCGCGACTTGACGAGATTGCCCAGCTCGAGCAACCGCAGTCCGAGCCGGTAGCTCCCCTGATCGACGCGTTCCACCAGGCGATCGTTCACGAGCGCGGTCAGGATGCGGTGCGCGGTGGAGGGATGCAGGCCTGCGGTCGCCGCGAGATGCTTCAGTCCGACGGCGTTGGGCGATTCGCCGAGCACGTCGATCAGCTTGGTCATGCGTTCGATGACCTGTATCGAGCTTTTCGACTCCTTGCTTGCTTCGCGCGTTGCCACGCAACCCTCCGTTCATTACACCGCGGCGCACGGGAGCGCCTCTCGGATGGTCTCGCTCTGGGCGAGAGCCGTGCCCCCATTGGCCCCCCATTGCCGGTTGGCCGATTCTAACTGGCGCAATTCTAACCCGCGATCCGGAATTGACAGGCGAGTGGATGTGCGCCTGTGCTAACATCGACACGCCGTCCCCGCGACGGAGCGTCCAGAGTTTGCCCTCCCATGCGCGTCGGTCTCTTCGTCACCTGTCTCGTCGATCTCATGCGCCCGAACATCGGGTTCGCGGCGCTCGAGCTGCTCGAGGCGGCCGGCTGCGAAGTCTTCGTGCCGGCCACACAGACGTGCTGCGGACAGCCCGGCTACAACTCGGGCGATCGCGCATCCGCTCGCGCGCTGGCGCGCAAGGTTCTCGACGAATTCGAAGGCTGCGAGCACGTCGTTGCTCCGTCGGGATCCTGCAGCGGCATGATCCGAACGCACTATCCCGATCTCTTCCGGGACGCACCGGTCGAGCTGGAACGCATCGAGCGACTGTCGGCGCGGACCTACGAGCTCACCGATTTCCTCGTCAACGTTGCCGCGCTTGCACGAGTGCCCGGAAAAATGCGCGGCACCGTGACCTACCATGACAGCTGCGCCGGGTTGCGCGAGCTGGGCGTGCGTGCGCAACCGCGCGCGCTGCTCGCGAAGATGGACGGCCTCACGCTCACCGAGATGGAAGATTGCAACGTGTGCTGCGGCTTCGGCGGCACCTTCTCCATAAAATTCGGCGACATATCCACCGCGATGGCAGAGAAGAAGTGCGAGCACATCCAGGCAAGCGGCGCGGAAGCGGTCGTGCTGGGCGATCTGGGGTGCATGCTGAACATCGAGGGACGCCTGCGGCGTCGGGGCGACGACCGCACCCGCGTGCTGCACGTGGCGGAGGTGCTTGCCGGCCGCGAATCGAACGACTGAAAAGACCCGAACGGACCTTCATGGAACCGCAGTCGATTCATTTCAAGCAACGCGTTGCGAGCGAGCTCGCAAATGCGCAGCTGCAGTCGAACCTGCGCCGCTTCGGCGGACGATTCAAGATCGCGCGAGCGAAGGTGGTCGGCGAGGTCGATGACTGGGAAGGCACCCGCACCGCGGCCGCCGAGGCGCGCGACCGCGCGCTGAACAACCTCGATACCTGGATCGATCGCTTCGAGAGCGAGGCCACGCGGCGCGGGGCGACGGTGCTGTTCGCGGAGACCGGGGCGGATGTGGCGGAGCTCGTCAACGAGATCTGCCGGCGGCATGGCGCGAAGAAGGTCACCAAGTCGAAGTCGATGCTATCCGAGGAGGCGCTCCTCAACCAGCGCCTCGAGGCGGCGGGCGTGCAGCCCGTGGAGACGGACCTCGGCGAGTACATCCTGCAGCTCGCGGGCGAGACGCCGTCGCACATCATCGCGCCCGCCATCCACAAGAGCAAGGAAGAGGTCGCGGATCTCTTCGAGCACGAGCACCACCGGCCGCGCACGCTGGACATCCCGCAGATGACGCGCGAGGCGCGCGAGGTGCTGCGCGCGCACTTTCTGTCCGCCGACCTGGGGATATCGGGCGGGAACTTTCTCATCGCCGAGACGGGCTCGGTCGCGCTCGTCACGAACGAGGGGAACGGTCGCATGGTCACCACGCTGCCCCCCGTGCACGTCTGCATCACGGGCATCGAGAAGGTGCTGCCGACCCTCGAGGACCTCTCGCTCGTCATGCGGCTGTTGCCGCGCTCTGCGACCGGCCAGTCGATCTCGAATTACTTCACGGTGGCGACGGGCACCCGGCAGCCGGATGACCGCGACGGCCCCGAGCACATGTATTTCATCCTGGTCGACAATGGCCGCACCAATCTGGTCGGCGGCGACATGCAGGAGATGTTGCGCTGCATCCGCTGCGGCGCGTGCATGAACCATTGCCCCGTGTACCAGACCATCGGAGGCCACGCGTATGGCTGGGTGTATCCCGGGCCGATGGGCTCGGTGCTGACGCCGTCGTACGTGGGCCTCGAGAATGCGCTCGACCTTCCGCATGCCGCGACGCTGTGCGGCGAGTGCGGTGTCGCGTGCCCCGTGAAGATTCCGCTGCCGGACCTGCTGCGCAAGCTGCGCGAGAAGCAGGTCGAGCGCGGCTTGCGGCCGGCGAGCGAACGGCTCGGCAT
>JBAVOG010000319.1:0-15818 GCA_049691875.1 Burkholderiales bacterium
GGTGCAGTCCAAGCCGGCGGCGGCTGCTCCGCTGCTCGACTTCGGCGATCTTCCTGCCGCGGCACCGACTCGCGAGGCCGGGCCAGCTCCAGCGAAAGCACCCGCTCCGGCCGCGCCGATACCTGTAATTCCGGATGTCGCGTCGAAGCCCAGCGCACCCGCCAAGCCCGTCGAGCCGTCGAAGGCGCCGCGCAAGGCCGAGCAGGACGTCGATTCGATCATGTGCATCGAGGTCGAGGACGGCGCAACGGAGATGCCTTCCGTCATCGAGGAAGGCGCCATCCTGTTCGCCAATGGCCAGGCGGATCAGGCGCTCGCCAGCCTCGAAGCGGCGCTGACCGGGGAAGGCCTGGGCGCGTGGCAGCTGCAGGTCTGGCTGATGCTGTTCGACACGCTTCAGCATCTCGGCCAGAAGGCGCGTTACGAGGAAAAGGCGCTGGAATTCGTCGTCAAGTTCGAGCGTTCGGCGCCCGCGTGGACCGACGCACCGAAACCGGAGAAGGCACCGGCTGTCATGCGCACCGGTGGCGCGGCGCATGTCGCCCTGTCGGGCACGCTTTCGGCCGCGAGCGCCAACGCGCTCGAGCAGTTGCGCAAGATGGCGGACAAGCAGCCGAAGCTGCGCGTCGACTTCGCCAAGCTTCAGGGCATCGATGACGACGGCTGCCGACTGCTTTACGACGTGTTGGTTGCGCTGAAGAAGGGCAAGAAACAGGTCTATTTTTCGGGCGAGGCGCAGGGATTGAAACTGTTGCGCGAGCGCGCGAAGCCCGGCGATCCGAGTGTGAACCAGGCCGTATGGCAGGTGCTGCTCGAGCTCTACCAGCAGTTGGGAATGCAGGACGAGTTCGAGGAGGCGGCAGTGGATTTCGCCGTCACCTACGAGGTTTCACCGCCCTCGTGGGAAGCGCCGCCGCCGAAAAGCGGACCGCCTCCCGAAGCGGAGCCATCGGAGACCGACGCCGCGCCGACGGATGCGTACTACATCGAGGGCGACGTCGCGGGTTCCAACGACACGTTGTTCAACGAACTGGCGACCTACGCCGAGAGCGCCAATCCCATTGTCATCGACATGTCGCGCACGCGGCGAGTCGACTTCGTCAACGCCGGCAGACTGCTGAACACCCTGGAGAAGCTCAAGACGAGTGACCGCGCGATCGTGATACGGGGTGTGGGTGAAATGGTTGCGGCGCTCCTCGCGGTCATGCGCATCACCAAGATCGCGCGGGTCATTCCGCGGAAGTGAATCGCTCCATCCGTCGGACACGCTCACGGGTTCCTTGATATCGGGCGCGATCGCCCTCATACAGCTGCTTCCGGCAGCAATGCCGCAAGGGCTCGAGTAGTCGGTACGAGCCGCAGAAACGGCGGCTCAAGGCGTCGGTACGAGCCGCGGAAACGGCGGCTCAAAGCGTCGGTGCGAGCCGCGAACCGGTTCCCGTGCCGTTTTCTCGCACAGGGTGATGCCGTACCGCAGTGCGCAAACAACAATCGACCGGGGGGTCGAAATGGAACAATTTCACGGGACGACGATTCTCTCCGTGCGCCGCGACGGGCGGGTCGCGCTGGGCGGAGATGGCCAAGTCACTCTTGGTAACGTGGTCATCAAGGCGGGCGCCCGCAAGGTCAGGCGGCTCTACCAGGACCGCATCCTGGCCGGATTTGCCGGCGGCACCGCAGATGCGTTCACGCTCTTCGAGCGATTCGAGGCCAAGCTCGAGAAGCACCAGGGCAACCTGGTGCGCTCTGCAGTCGAACTGGCCAAGGACTGGCGGACCGATCGGATTCTGCGGCGACTCGAGGCGATGCTCGCGGTCGCGGACCGCGAAGCGTCCCTCATCATCACCGGTGTGGGCGACGTGCTGGAGCCGGAGAATGGCTTGATCGCCATCGGCTCAGGGGGACCGTACGCGCAAGCTGCGGCCCGTGGATTGCTCGAGAACACCAATCTCGCTGCCGATGAGATCGTGCGAAAGGGTCTCGCGATCGCCGCTGATCTCTGCATCTACACCAATCAGAACATTGCAATCGAAGTTCTCGAATAAGCACGCTCATGTCGAAAATGACGCCCCAGGAAATCGTCCACGAGCTGGACAAGCACATCATCGGTCAGGACAAGGCCAAGCGCGCCGTTGCGGTGGCGCTCCGCAATCGCTGGCGGCGCCAGCAGGTCGCCGAGCCGCTGCGTCACGAGATCGTGCCCAAGAACATCCTGATGATCGGGCCCACGGGCGTCGGCAAGACCGAGATTGCCCGGCGCCTGGCCCGGCTCGCGGATGCGCCGTTCATCAAGATCGAGGCGACAAAGTTCACCGAGGTCGGTTACGTGGGGCGCGACGTCGACACGATCGTGCGCGATCTGGTCGAGATCGCGATCAAGGACATGCGCGAAGCCGCGATGCGGCAGGTGCGGGCGCATGCCGAAGACGCCGCCGAAGAGCGAATTCTCGATGCGCTGCTGCCGACTGCGCGCGATGTGGGGATCGCTACCCGCGAGTCGGGGATCGCGGTGCGCACCGAGGTAACCGAGGAATCCACCACCCGCCAGAAGTTCCGCAAGAAGCTGCGTGAAGGCGAGCTGGATGAGCGCGAGATCGAGCTCGAGGTGGCAGTGATTCATCCGCAGGCGGAGATATTCGCGCCGCCCGGAATGGAGGAGTTGACCCAGCAGATCCAGTCGATGTTTCAGAACATCGGCGGGAACCGCAAGCGCCAGCGCAAGCTGAAGATACGCGAGGCGATGAAGCTCGTCACCGAAGAAGAGGCGGCGCGACTCATCAACGACGAGGACCTGAAGGCAAAAGCCCTGGCGAACGTCGAGCAGAACGGCATCGTCTTTCTGGACGAAATCGACAAGGTGACCAGTCGGTCGGACTTGCAGGGCGCGGACGTGTCACGGCAGGGCGTTCAGCGCGACCTTCTGCCGCTGGTGGAGGGCACGACCATCGCGACCAAGTACGGGATGGTCAAGACGGACCACATCCTGTTCATTGCCAGCGGCGCATTTCATCTTGCCAAGCCGTCCGACCTCATTCCCGAGATGCAGGGGCGCTTTCCGATTCGCGTCGAGCTCGACTCCCTTTCGGCAGCGGATTTCGAGCGGATTCTCACGCAAACCGATGCGTGCCTCGTCCGCCAGTACCACGCCCTGCTCGAGACGGAAGGCGTAAACCTCGATTTCCGTCCGGAAGCGATCCGGCGACTCGCCGAGATTGCGTACTCCGTCAACGAGAAGACCGAGAACATCGGGGCACGCCGACTCTACACGGTGATGGAGAAGCTGCTCGAGCAGATCTCGTTCGATGCCGGCCGCACGCCCGGCGGCACGATCGTCATCGACCCCGCGTACGTGGATGCGCGACTCAAGGACCTCGCAGGAAGCGAGGACCTCGCCCGTTACGTTCTCTGATCGATGACCCCGCCGGAAACCTCCGCGAGGCAGCGCGGGCAGTAGCAACTCGCCGCGGCATCGGGTGGCGCGATGGGGGGCAGTTGCGCGCACCAGCATTCGGCGAGGCCTGCCTGCATCCCGCATTCGAACGGCGCGCCGCAGCGCGCGCACCGGTCGAATGTCGCCGGGATGAGCGTGCAGTGGTGGAAGCGCTCTGCCGGCGGCGGGATTTTTTTCGAGAACCGCACCGGATACCTGAACGGCGGGCCGTCGTACACGAAACTGTGGAACTCGCCGTTCTCGCCGCACGGGTCGACATCGGCCGGGAGTTCGGCGAAAAAGCTTTCGTCGAGATCACGTCCCGCGAATTCGCGCGGGACACGATGTCCATCCACGCAAACCGCAATCGCTTGATAACCGTCGCGCCTGAACGTGTGGGCAAGCTCGCGGCTGTCGCGGCCCCACAAGGGATACACGCCGATGAAGTCACCCCGCGCGAGCATTCGCTCTCGGTAGTCGCGCACTTCCGCGAGGAAGATGTCGCCGAATGCGATGTGCCGCACGCCCTCCGAACGAAGCCGCGCGAGCGCAGAGGCCATGCGGGCCTCGTAGACGTCGTTTGCGGGGTTGCGCGGGACGCTCACTGCATGGAGGTTCAATCCCAGGCTCGATGCCTGTTGTGCAACGAGCGCGCGCGGGACCTCGTGCATGACCACCGCGTCATCCTCGTCGGTCACCGTGACGAGGATGCCGCGAACGTCCCAATCGGACACTGCCCGGAGCGCCGCGAGCGCCAGCACGCTGTCCTTGCCACCGCTGGACGCCAGTATTACCGGAGTGCGCGCCATCGGAGGACGAGGCCCGGCCCGGTCTCAACGCTCGTCGTCGGGGCCGGCGCCGCGTTTCGTGTATTGCGCGAGCGCCTTGCGCAGGAAATCGACCTGGTCGGACACCCGCACGCACGCTGCACAGAGTGCGAGATGCATCTGCAGCGACAGCCGCTCGCCCACCGACAGCGCGCGGTCATGGCGCTGGGAGATGAGTCGGCTCGCTTCCTTGCAGTTGAGCATCCTGGCGTGTCCCCGGTCAATTTTCCGCGCGCCGCTCGCCGGCAAACCACTTGGCTTGCAGGCATTCACGCAGTGCCATGCGCGCGCGGTAAAGCAATACCCAACTGTTAGTCGCGGTGATTCCGAGCTCCTTACAGATCTCCTCGGTCTCCATGCCCATGATTTCGCGCATGTTGAATACTCGCGCCGTATTCCGGGGCAGACGCCCCATGCATTCCTCGAGGACTTCGAAGAACCGTCCTTGCGAGAGTGTGGCCTCCGGATCGCCCCAGTCGGCCCCGGAACCGTGCAATGGATTCTCGATGAAGTGACCGTCGGGCTTGAAGCGTGCGTCGAGGTCTTCCAGCGACGTCTCTTCCTCCAGATCCGGCAGCGGCGCCTCGCGGCTCTGGCGACGGAAGTGATCCATGATCTTGTGCTTCAGGATCCCGATCAGCCAGGTGCGCACCGAAGATTGCCCCGCGAATCGCTCGGCGCCTTGCAACGCGGCGATCAGGGTCTCCTGAACCACGTCCTCGGCGTAGGTCGTGTTGCGAAGCTGCACCATCGCGAACTTGACTAAATGCGGCCGGTGCTTGTCCAGTTCAAGAGCGTCGACCGAGGCGGAGGAGTCGGACATCAGGGAGGTATTAGGAAGGGATTCGGGAGGCAAGGATAGAAGGCGGCTCAATCTAGCCCGTTCCCCGGAGGCCCGCAACTGGAGGGCTTGAAATCGACCCGTTCTCCCCCATCTTCATGATGGCGGGCCGTGGTGCCCCGAAACAGTTCATAGGAGATGATCATGGCAAACATCCGGCGTTACGATCCCTTCGAGGATCTATTCGGCGATATTTTCAAGGGTTTTCTGGTGCGTCCGGTCGGCGGTGACGAGGCCGCGGCCGTCGCCCCGCGTGTCAAGTTGGAAGTGAGCGAGGAAGACAAGGCATACAAGGTTCACGCCGAGCTTCCCGGAGTGAAAAAGGACGACATCCACATCGAGATCGACGGCGACCAGGTGGCGATCAGCGCCGAGGTCAAGCAGGAGAAAGATGTGAAAGAGGGCGATCGTGTCGTTCACTCCGAGCGGTATTACGGGAAGCTTTCCCGGGCGTTCCGTCTCGCCCAGGACGTCGACGAAGCGGCGGCCGTCGCCAAGTACAGCGATGGCGTTCTCGAACTCACCCTGCCGAAGAAGGCTGCTGCGAGCAGGAAACAGATCACTGTTTCGTAAGCTCGGGTAAGTGTCGAACGGGCGGGAACCGGCTGGTTCCCGCCCGTTACCGCCCTTCCCGCCAAGAGCGGTCCGCGGGGAGGTCGGTCTTGTCTTTTTCCCCTCCTTTTCAGGGAGGGGTGGTTGCGTAGCAGCCGGGATGGTTGACCGATCACGCAGTCGGCGGGGCGGTTAGAATCGGCGCTCGGGTATTCCAGAGCGCACCATGTCCATTTCGCCCACGACCGCCGCGCACAAGGCGCAGATTCTCGCCGAGGCGCTTCCGTACATCCGCCGCTTTCACGGCAAGACGGTAGTGGTGAAATACGGCGGAAACGCCATGACCGACGAGAAGCTCAAGCACAGCTTCGCCCGCGACGTCGTGCTCCTGAAACTCGTCGGAATCAACCCCGTCGTCGTACACGGGGGTGGCCCGCAGATCGACGATCTGTTGCGTCGGGTCGGCAAGCAGGGGCAGTTCATCCAGGGCATGCGGGTCACCGACTCGGAGACGATGGATCTCGTCGAGATGGTGCTGGGCGGCCTGGTGAACAAGGAGATCGTCAACCTGGTCAACCAGGCCGGCGGGCGCGCGATCGGTCTTTCGGGCAAGGATGGCTCCTTCATTCGCGCCCGCAAGCTCCTGGTGCCGGACGCGGAGAAGCAGGGCGAGATGCTCGACATCGGACAGGTTGGCGAAGTCGCGTCCATCGACCCGGAAATCGTCGCGCACATCGAGTCGGGCGACTTCATCCCGGTGGTCGCGCCGATCGGCGTCGGGTCGCAGGGCGAGTCCTACAACATCAACTCGGATCTCGTTGCCGGCAAGCTAGCGGAGGTCCTCAAGGCCGAGAAGCTGATCCTCCTCACGAATACGCCGGGCGTGCTCGACCGGGACGGCAAGCTGCTGACGGGGCTCACGCCGAAGCGGGTCGACGAACTGATTTCCGAGGGCACGCTCTCCGGCGGAATGCTGCCGAAGATCGCCTCGGCGCTCGACGCCGCGCGGTCGGGTGTGCGCAGCGTGCACATCATCGACGGGCGGGTCGAGCATGCACTGCTTCTCGAGATCTTCACCGACGAAGGGGTCGGCACGCTGATCCGCAGCAAGTGATGCCGCACTCGCCTAGGCCATCCTCTGCCCGACGCCATCCCACAATCCTTCGAGGTATCCTTCCCGTGAGTCGTAGATCGTGAGCACGCGGCGGCGCGGCGTAGCGCTGAAGGAAATGTGCACCCAGCGGCCGTATTCGAGGATGCACTGATCGAACTCGATCGGCGAACGATGGATCGCCGCGACGATCTCGAGCGGCGTGCCGAACGCCGGACATTCGAAGTCGGCAGCGAGGCCGAGCGTATGCTGAGAGGCCTGCGCGCCGCCCACGGCCGCGTTCAGCACGGGGCAGCGATAGCCGCTGGTGATGCGCAGACGGTGCGCGAGCAGTTGCCGCACCTGGTCCAGACCCCGCGCAAGCATGCGCAGATTGCCGATGAGCTCCGGGGGCGGGGTATTGTCGATGCCTCTTTCGCGCGCGACATCCGATCGAATCAGACCCGCAAGCGTGATGTGGCGCGAGAGGCGCTTGGGATAGGCGCGGATATGCACGGCATCATTCTAGACGCTGCACGCCCGGGGACCGGGGTGTGAAGCCACGTCCTTTCCGGTGGACCTGGGTGTTCGATCTCGACAACACCCTGCACAACGCCACGCCCCACATCTTTCCGCACATCAATCGCAGCATGACCGCCTATCTGCAGGAGCATCTGCTGCTCGACGAGGCCGGCGCGAGCGAGTTGCGAACCAGGTACTGGCATCGGTACGGGGCGACGCTGCTCGGCTTGATGCGGCACCACGGCACGGATCCGGGCCACTTTCTCCGGGCCACCCACCAGTTTCCGGAGTTGCACCGGATGGTCGTCCGCGAGCGGGCTGCACTGGCGACGTTGCGGCGCCTGCACGGGCGCAAGATCCTGTTCTCCAATTCCCCCGCGCACTATGCGCACGCCGTGCTCGACATCCTGGGCCTGACGCCGCTTTTTGACGCCGTCTATGCTATCGAGCACGTTCGCTACGAGCCCAAGCCATTGCTCGGGGGATTCCGTCGTCTGATGTCCAACGAGCGAGTGATTCCGAGTTGCGCGGTGATGGTGGATGACTCCCTGCCGAACCTGCGCGCGGCACGGCTGCTCGGTATGAAGACCGTATGGGTGAGCAAGCAACCCCGTGCACCCGACTACGTGACGATCAAGGTCACGTCGATCCGCCAGTTGCCACGGCTGCTCGACCGTCTCGGGCCTGCGTCGCGTCGCTAGGTGCGGGAGGGAAACGGCCCGCGGTTGGTTAGCGGGCCTTGATCAGCCGCGCGAGCAAGCGCTCACCCGGTCCGCGTCGTTCGGCTAGAATCCCCCTCCCTGCTGCCAATCCCCCGGAAAGCACCGTGTACACCACGGGTGTCCCCGGAAGGGAGTCGGAACCTCGACGGGATGAGCCGCGGGCGATGGAACACGAGCGTGCCGTGCGCGGGGAGGCGTGCGGACGGTCCCAGTGCAGAAGAGGAGGCTGCGATGGCGACCAAGCCGGGGGAGCGGAGGCTCCAGATTCTTCAGGTCCTTGCCGAAATGCTGCAGGACCCGAAGGGCGAGAAGGTCACGACCGCGGCGCTGGCGAAGCGTCTCGACGTGTCCGAGGCGGCGCTGTATCGGCATTTTGCGAGCAAGGCGCAGATGTTCGAAGGCCTGATCGAGTTCATCGAAGGCACCGTTTTCGGTCTCGCAAACAAGATCACGGCCGAGGAGCCTGACGGTCTCAAGCAGGCGCATGCCATCGTGGGCATGCTGCTCAATTTCGCCGAGAAGAACCCCGGCATGACGCGCGTCCTCATCGGCGATGCGCTCGTGAACGAGGACGATCGGCTGCAGGCCCGCATCAATCAGCTCCAGGATCGGTTGGAAGCCACGCTCAAGCAATGCCTGCGCATCGCGGCGACCCAATCGGCGCCCGAGCCGGGTGGAGAAGGCGCGGCGAGCGCTGACGATCTGGCGGGCCGTGCGAACCTGCTGCTTTGCTACGTCGTGGGCCGCTGGCACCTGTTCGCCAAGGGCCGATTCAAGCGCAAGCCCAGCGAGCAGTGGGAGCGGCAGTGGCGCATGATGCTCTGAGCTGTGGCGGCGCGGCACCCTGGTCGCGCTGCGCCGGCGACACTGCGCGAGTCAATGCGCCGTTGGCGTGCCGCAGACCTTGCAGCCCGGATCTTTCCTCAGCCGGATCACGCGCCACTCCATTGCGAGCGCATCCAGGATCATCAAGCGACCGACCAAGGGCGTGCCGATGCCGGCAAGCAGTTTGAGCGCTTCGGCGGCCTGGGTGGTCCCGACGATGCCGGTCAGCGGCGCGAAAACGCCCATCACGGCGCAGCGCAACTCCTCCGCACCCGCCTCCTCCGGAAACAGGCAGCCGTAACAGGGGCTTTCCGCCTTGCGCAGGTCGAAAACGGTGATCTGGCCGTCGAATCGGATGGCGGCGCCCGAGACCAGTGGCTTGCGGTGCGCGACACACGCCGCGTTCACGGCATGCCGAGTGGCGAAGTTGTCCGAGCAGTCGAGGACGAGATCGGTGCCGGCGATCGACTCGGCGAGTTGCGCTCCCTCCAGGCGCTCACGGCGTGCGAACACCCGCACTTCCGGATTCAGCGCTGTGAGCGCGTCACGACCGGACTCGACCTTGGCGCGCCCCACGGATCCGGTGACGTGCAGGATCTGCCGTTGCAGATTGGTCAGGTCGACGTCGTCCCCGTCCACGAGCGTCAGGCTGCCGACGCCGGCAGAAGCAAGATAAAGCGCGGCCGGCGAACCGAGGCCACCTGCGCCGACCACGAGCACGCGCGCGCGCAACAGCTTCTCCTGCCCCTCGACCCCGAATTCGGGGAGCAATATATGGCGGGAGTAGCGCAGGAGTTGCTGGTCGTTCATGGTCGTGGCGTGGCCTGCGCGCTCCCGGCAGACTTGGGGGATCTACAAGGGGGCCTGCCCCCTTTTTCGATCGGGTGGCGGGAGTAGCGCAGGAGTTGCTGGTCGTTCATGGTCGTGGCGTGGCCTGCGGACGACCGGAAATGACGACGCCGCACGCCCCGGTCGGAGCGTACGGCGTTCGGTGTTGTTACTTCTTGGACTCGGCCTGCGCACTGCCGGGCGGAGTCGCCGGCGCGTCGAGCTTGGCGATGACCGGCAGGCCCTTCAGCTGATTGAGCGCCTGCTTGAGCTGGAAGTCGTCAGGGCCGCCGAGCTCGATGGGCTTGGTGTTCGGCGCCGCCGACCCCGAGGAATCTCCAGGCTTGTCCTGTTGCGCGGGCGACGCTTGTTTCGACTTGCCCTGAGCGGCCTCATCGGCGCCTTCCAGATGCTTGATGAGATCCGCCTCGCGAATACGATCGCGCGGCGCGCCCGGCTCCTCGACCATCACGTCCGGCGTGATGCCTTTCGCCTGGATCGACCGGCCATTAGGCGTGAAATAGCGTGCCGTGGTGAGCTTGATCGCGGTGTTGTTGTTGAGGGGCATGATGGTCTGCACCGAGCCCTTACCGAAGGACTGCGTGCCCATCACCGTCGCGCGCTTGTAGTCTTGCAGCGCGCCCGCGACGATTTCCGAGGCGGATGCCGATCCACCGTTCACCAGCACGACCATCGGAACCGACTTGACGCCGGCCGGGAGCTTCTTCAAGTAGTCGTCGCCGCGACCGCGCAGGTAGTCCCCGGGCGCGGCCGTGTACTTGCGCTTCGCATCCTCGGTGCGCCCGTCGGTCGTCACGACGATCGCGTCGCGTGGCAGGAACGCTGCGGAGACTCCGACGGCGCCGTTCAACAGCCCGCCAGGGTCGTTCCGGAGGTCGAGCACCAGCCCTTTGAGCTCGCCGTTCTTGTAGAGCTCCTGCAGATGGTTGACCATGTTCTCGCCGGTGTGCTCCTGGAACTGCGAGATGCGCAGATAGCCGTATCCGGGTTCGATCGTCTTCGACTTGACGCTCTGCACGCGAATGACGTCACGCACCACCGTAACCTCGAACGGTTGCGACTCGCCCTTGCGCACGATCGTGAGGCGGATCGGCGTCTTCGGCTTGCCGCGCATGCGCTTCACCGCGTCGCCCAGCGTCATGCCCTTCACCGGCGTGTCATCGAGGCGGATGATCAGGTCGCCCGGCTTGAGCCCCGCACGGAATGCCGGCGTATCCTCGATCGGCGACACGACCTTGACGAAGCCGTCTTCCATGCCGACCTCGATGCCGAGTCCGCCGAATTCGCCCTGGGTCCCGACCTGCAGTTCCTTGAAGGCTTCCTGATCCAGATAGGCGGAATGCGGATCCAGCCCGGTGAGCATCCCGTTGATGGCCTCGGTGATGAGCTTCTTGTCCTCGACCGGTTCCACGTACCCGGTCTTGATCGCGCCATACACCTCGGCGAATGCGCGCAATTCGTCTACCGGAAGCGGATATCGCGCCTCCTCGCGTTGCGCGACTGCGGAGAAGTTGAGCGAGAGCAGGACCCCCGCCATGACACCGAACAGCACCAGGCTGATCTGCTTGAATTTGCTGCCCATGGATATTTGGGACATTGAGCTACCTTAGCGCTGTGACGTCAAAGATTACTTCAAAGACACCCACGTAAGCGGGTCAAACGGCTTACCTTCGTGCCGCATTTCAAAGTATAAACCCGAAGTACCCGCCCCGCCGGTTGCGCCGACCGTCGCAATCACGTCTCCGGCGTGAACTGGGTCACCGACTTTCTTCAGGACGGCCTCGTTGTACCCGTAGATCGTCAAGTAGTTCTCACCGTGATCCAGGATGAGCAGGTTTCCGAACCCACGCATCCAGTCGGCGAATACCACCCGCCCCGGGGCAACCGCCCGAACCTCCTCCCCTTCCGGGGCCAGGATCAATACCCCCTTCCAGGTGAGGCTGCTGCCTTGTCTGGGAGCGCCAAACCGCCCCGCAAGTTCCCCGCGGACAGGCAAATGGAGTTCGCCCTTGGCCCTCGAAAACGTCCCTGGGACCCCCGCGACCGGGACACGCTCGTTCCGGGTGCCGGGGCTGGCGCTGGAGCGAGGCGCGGGAGGCCGTGCCGACCGCAGGGCCTTGACCAGCTCGTCGACGAGTCGCGAGAGGCGCTTCTCGTCGCGCTGGTACGACTCGATTTCGCGCCGCTGGCCGCTGATCTGGCGCGCGACGCTCGCCAGAACCTTGCGCCGTTCCTCAGCCGTCGTCACCAGCTTGGCGCGCTCGGCCTGCGCCTGGCGCTCCAGGTCCGCGAGCTCGGCATTCGCCGCACGCGCGCTCTGCTCGAGCGTCGCGAGCTGCGACATCTGGTCCCGAAGTCCTCGAATCAGCTCGTTTTGGGCCTGGAAAACGTATTCGTAGTAAGTCAGGCTGCGCGCGATCCGGTTCGGGTTTTCCCCCGAAAGCAACAGCTTGAGCAGACGCTGTTCCCCCGTGAAATACTGGGCGCGCACCAGGGCGCCGACCTGATCCTCCCGGGACTCGATCTCACCACGCACTTTCCGGCCGTCGGATGCGATCCCGCGCAGCGTGGTGCGCGCCTCGCGCTGCCGCTCCGCGAGCTCCCGCAGCGAGCGGTTCGCCTCGGAAATGGCGGTTTCGCTCGCGCGGAGCTGGTCGGTCACCTCGGAGTGCGCGCTTTCGGCCTCGGCGAGTTCCTTCTTCGCCTGCTCGATACGGCTGCGCAATTGATCGAGCTCTTCCTTCTCCCGCGCGGCCCCCCCCGCCTCGCTGGCGATGCCCCCCACGATGCAGAGCGCCAGCAATGCGCAGCGCACCCGGACTCCGCTCAGGCGCCCGCCTTTCCCTGATTCGCGACCGCCTGCGTCGCCGCAGCGACCACGGACGGGTCGCCCAGGTAGTAGTGCTTCAGGGGCCTGAGGTCCGCGTCGAGTTCGTACACGAGGGGGACACCGGTGGGGATGTTGAGCTTGACGACCGCCTCGTTCGTGAGGTCGTCCAGATACTTGACCAGCGCGCGCAGGCTGTTCCCGTGCGCTGCGATGATCACGCGGCGGCCGGCCTTCACGGCCGGGGCGATGGTCTCATGCCAGTAAGGCAGGAAGCGCTCGACGGTGTCTTTCAGGCACTCGGTTCGGGGCACCTGGTCAGGCGCGAGGTCGCGGTAGCGTGGATCGCCAGCGGGGCTGCGCGCGTCGCCTGGCTCGAGTGCCGGGGGGGGCACATCGTAGCTCCGGCGCCACGCCAGGACCTGCGCTTCGCCGAACTTTGCTGCGGTTTCAGCCTTGTTGAGCCCCTGGAGCGCCCCGTAGTGCCGCTCGTTCAGGCGCCACGAGTTGTGGATAGGGATCCACATCAGATCCATCTCTTCGAGCGCGATCCAAAGTGTCCTGATCGCGCGCTTCAGGACCGACGTGAAGGCGACGTCCAAGACGTAACCTTCGGCACGGAGCAGCTGGCCGGCGCGGCGCGCCTCTTCGCGCCCATGGTCCGTCAAGCCGACGTCCGTCCACCCGGTGAAGCGGTTCTCCCGGTTCCAGACGCTTTCCCCATGGCGCAGGAGCACGATCTTGATCATGAGCCGTCCTTGTCCGGTCCAGTGGTCGGATTTTATAATATGCTAAAGGACCAACCTTCGAGCTCCTTCAACCGGCACCTTCTGGACAAGCGCATACCATGAAACGGGACGTCATCGACCTGATCGACAAGCAGGATCAAATCGAGCTTGCGGCCCGCTCTTTGCGGGCGATGGGGCACCCATTGCGGCTGAAGATCCTGTGCGTGCTGGGCGACCAGGAGATCAGCGTACAGGATATCGTGGACACGGTTGGCACCTCGCAGAGCAACATCTCGCAGCACCTCGCGATCCTGCGGGAGAAGGGCGTGCTGAAGACACGCCGGGACGCCAACCGGGTGTTCTATCGGGTCGGCGATGTGCGCGTGTTGCAGCTGATCGGCATGATGCGCGAAGTGTTCTGCGAGCACTTGGTTCGTTAGATAATCTACGCGAGATCCGCCGCGGCGGGCTCATCGACGCGCGTCGGAACGTTGCCGAAAGCCACCCGACGTTCCCGAGTTCGCGAGCTCTTCGCCCACTCCACTGCATTCCCAGCCGAGGCAGTCAAGCCATGAAGTTCGTGATGGACAATATCTACCTGGTCGTGGTCGCGCTGGTGAGCGGTTCGATGCTCGCCTGGCCGCTGTTGCGACGCGGGTCCGGCGGGCACCGTGTGAGCGCGAGCGATGCGGTGCAACTCATCAACCGGCATGACGCGCTGGTCATCGACATCCGCGAGCCGAACGAGTACGCGGTGGCCCACATCATCAATTCGCGCAACGTGCCGCTGAAGGAAATCGACACGCGGGTGAAAGAGATTGCCCGCTACAAGGAGAAGCCCGTAATCGTCGCCTGCGAGAGCGGCAACCGCGCAGGCGGCGGCGTTGCCGCCCTGAAGAAGCTGGGTTTCACGCAGGTGTATACCCTTTCGGGAGGCCTCGGCGCCTGGCAGCAAGCCGGGCTTCCCACGGAGAAGTGATTGGCGCGTATTCTGATGTACAGCACGGCAGCCTGTCCGTACTGCCAGCGCGCCGAGCGGCTCTTCAGCGCGAAGGGAATCGTATCGATCGAGCGGATCCGGGTCGATCTTCAGCCCGAGCGGCGCGCCGAAATGAAGGCGAAATCCGGTCGCCGGACGGTCCCGCAAATTTGGATCGACGACCGGCATATCGGGGGCTATGACGACCTTGCCGCGCTGGATCGAGCGGGGAAACTCGATCCCCTGCTCGGGATTGCGGCTTGAGTGGCCGCTGCATTCGCGCCTGGTTGCCAACCATCAGGGGCACAACGATCTGGAGCAACGATGAGCGAAACGCAGCCGACACAACCGGGATTCGGCATTCAGAAGGTCTACGTGAAGGATGCTTCGGTTGAATTGCCGAACGCCCCGCGCGTTTTCATGACGCCGCATGCTCCGCAGATCGAGGTGCAGCTCGAAAGCGGTGCGGAACGTCTCGACGAGACCATCTTCGAGGTGGTCGTGTCGGTGACGGTGACCGCCAAGCAGGACGAGAAGACCTGCTTCCTGGTCGAGGTCACGCAGGCGGGCATCTTCGAGATATCGGGTGTCCCGGAGCAGGATCTCGAGCCTATTCTCGGCATTGCGTGCCCCAATATCCTCTTTCCATACGCGCGCGAGGCGGTGGCCGATCTGGTGGGGCGGGCGGGTTTCCCGGCGCTGCATCTCTCACCTGTGAATTTTGAGGCGATTTACGTTCAACGCTTGCAGGCCCAGCAGGAAGCGCAAGCCGGCCAGGCGCGCAGCGAGGTGTCGCATTGATGCCGCGCCTGCCGGCAGCGCTGCTGTCCTTCTTCATAGCCGGCGCCGCGGCCGGCGCCGACTATCGGTCGATCGCCGAGCCGGCAGTGCTCTACGATGCACCCTCCGTGCGCGCAACGAAGCTGTACGTCATCGCCCGTCAGGCGCCGGTGGAAGTCATCGCGAGCGACGGTACGTGGGTCAAGGTGCGCGATTTCACCGGCGAACTGGCCTGGATAGACGCGAAGGCGCTCTCGGAGCAGCGCACGGTGGTCGTGACCGCTCCGGTCGCCGAGGTCCGCGAGAAGCCCGATGCGCAGGCTCCGCTCGCGTTCCGCGCGCAACAGGGAGTCCTGCTCGATCTGGTCGACCTCAGTGCCATCGGCTGGGTGCACGTACGCCATCGTGACGGCGCCACCGGGTACGTCCGCCTTACCGACGTCTGGGGAATCTGAACGGCACGGCGAGGCCGCGCCGGTCGGGGATCGTCGATGAGACTCGCAATTCTCGGCGCCGGTGCGTGGGGTGCCGCGCTTGCTGGCTCTCTCTCCGACCAGCACGCCGTTCGGCTCTGGGCGCGCGATCCGCAGCGCGCCGCAGACATTACCGCCAGCCGTCGCAATCCTTATCTCCCCGATGTCCCGGTTCCCGCGGCCGTGGACGTCACTTCGGACATGGCCGTCGCGCTCGCGGGCGCGGAGCTGGCCCTCGTAACGTCGCCGATCGCCGGCCTGCGCGCGACGCTCGGTCAGGTGCGTGCGGCGGCGCAAGGCGTACCGGTAGTCTGGGGATGCAAGGGATTCGAGCAGGCGAGCGGTCGGCTGCCCCACGAGGTCGCCGCGGAGG
>JBAVOG010000320.1:0-3529 GCA_049691875.1 Burkholderiales bacterium
GCCGCGCATTACCTCATGCCCGATCTGTGCCGGTCGCTCGGCTTCACCGAGACCCTCAGGATCGGCCACCTGGCTGCCGCGCACGGGCTCGCCCTCTCGCCTCACGTTGTGCACGAGCTCTCGCTCCACGTCGTCGGCGCTCTGTCGAACGGCTTCCTGGTGGAATTCATCGACTGGGTGCCGCCGGACCTTTTCGAAGAAATGCCAGAGTTGCGCGATGGGCACTTCCTCATCCCCGAGCGTCCCGGGCATGGTGTCGCACTCGCGCGCGGCGCCGTCGCAAAGTACCGGAGCCGCTAGGGCGCGCCAATGGTCGAGTTCGACGCGGAGCGGGTGCTGCACGTCAAGCCGTTTCTGTCGGTCACCGCCGGCATCGTGGTGCTCTTCGTCGGGAAGGCAATCAACGAGCGTGTCGCGGCACTGCGCGAATACAACATCCCCGAGCCGGTCACCGGAGGGCTGCTCTTCTCCCTGGCGATTGGTCTGGTGTTTCTTCTGTCTGGCTGGCGCATCGACTTCGAGCTCACCGCGCGCGACATCCTGCTCGTCTACTTCTTCACCACCATCGGGATCAACGCGCGGGTGGGCGATCTGCGTGCCGGCGGGCGCCCGCTCCTCGTGCTGCTGGCGGCCACCGCCATATTCGTCGTTCTGCAGAACGCCACTGGCGTCGGTGTTGCCGCGTCGCTCGGCCAGCCCGCAGGGTTGGGAGTCCTTGCCGGAAGCGTGTCGCTCATCGGCGGACACGGAACCGCGATCGCGTGGGGACCCTCCTTCGCGGCATTGGGGATTCAGAACGCCGCCGAGTTCGGGATCGTCTGTGCAACGATGGGCCTGGTCCTGGCGAGCCTCGCAGGCGGCCCGGTCGCACGCTACCTGATCGCGCGCCATCGTCTCGCTCCGCGCGAGGACATCCCGCTCGACGTGGGCGTCCGCTCGACGGGGCCGCAAGTCCCAATCGATTACTTCTCGTTCCTGCACTCTCTCCTCGCGCTCCACATCGCGGGCGCGACCGGGGTGCTGATGAATCAGGGCCTTGCCGCCGCAGGCCTGAAGCTCCCCCTGTTCGTGACCTGCATCTTCGCGGGGATCCTGTTCACAAACCTGCTGCCGCTGGTGGCGCCACGCATCAACTGGCCATGCCGGACGATGGCGCTAGCGCTGATCGCGGAAGTCTCGCTCGGAGTGTTCCTCGCGATGTCGCTCATGAGCATGCAGCTCTGGACGCTGGCGAGCGTTGCGGGCCCGCTCGCACTGCTGCTTGCCGCGCAGCTCGCGCTCACCCTGCTCTTCGCGGTGCTCGTGCTTTTCCGCGCGCTCGGGCGCGACTACGACGCAGCCGTCATCTGCGCCGGGTTCACCGGATTCGCGATGGGTGCGACGCCCACTGCGATGGCGAACATGACCGCCGTCACGCAGCGCCACGGCGCCTCGCACACGGCGTTTCTCGTGGTGCCGCTCGTCGGGGCGTTCTTCATCGACCTGGTCAACACCGCGGCGATCCGGATCTTTCTCGCGCTTGCGTCCTAAGCCCCTAGCGTCTGCCGTGCGATGCGCAGCCGCGTGGCACGCATGTCGTCGCCGCGGATCTGGCGCAGCGCGTAGCCGACGAAAGACGGGACCACTTCCTTGCGCCAGTAGATCTCGAGGTCGGTGTTGTCGAGCGGCTTCGCGCGCGAGGCGATCTTCGTCGCAACCTCGGCGATCACCTCGTCGGTGAGCTTCTTCCCGGAGAGCAGCTCGCCCGCCCTGGTGACGATCGGGCGTGGGGCGACCGCACCCAGCACGATGCGCGCATCCTCGACGGTGCCGTCGGATGACGTGCGTACCGCAGCCGCGACGCCGAGCACCGGAAAGTCGAAAGCGCCGCGCCGGCGCAGCTTCCAGTAAGCGCTCCGCCATCCCGCGGCAGGGGGCAGCACGATCTCGGTGAGGATCTCGTCCGACTTGCGCGTCAGGTAGTCGATGCCGTCGTTGTTGTAGAGGTCGGCGAGCGCAACCTCCCGTTCGCCCGCGGCGGACACGAGCCGCACTTTCGCGCCCAGCGCGATCAGGGCGGGCGCCGTGTCGGTCGACGACACGGCCACGCAACGCTTGCTGGCGGTGGCGACCCAGCAGACCTCGCCGTCCTTCTTCATGCAGAAATCGATGGCCTTCCGCCACTCGTAGTTCTGGTTGTAGTAAGTGCAGCGCGTGTCGAGGCAGAGATTGCCGCCGAGGGTGCCCATGTTGCGCAGCTGTGGCGTGGCCACCTGCACCGCGGCCTCCCACAATCCCCGGTAGCGCTCGCGCACCGGCACGGCGTCGGTGACCTCGGACAGAGTGAGTCCGGCGCCGAGCGCGAGACCCGACCCGTTCGCGACCTTCTTCAACGCGTCGATCCTGCGCAGCCCGACGAGCGTCGTCGGCTCCTGGTGGCGTCGCTTCATGTTGGGGACGAGGTCGGTGCCGCCGGCGATGAGCATCGCGTTCGGCCCCTCGCCCGCCAGGATGCGCGCCGCCTCCTCGACCGATGCGGGCGCGCGGTAGCGGAAATGCGGCAACCGCATCATGACGCGGCGACCTCCTTGACGCGCTCGGGCTCGTCGCGGCGTGGAGCCTTGGTCGCGTTGCCGTCGCCGTCTTCCCAGGGCGGCAGCACGAATATCGGCTCCGGATACGGCACGTCCGGAAAACCCTCGGGACCTACGCGCGGCGTTTCGCCCTTCGCCTTCTTCGCGAGCGCCGCGAGCACCTTGTCGGGGGTAATCGGGACTTCGTCGATGCGCACGCCCACCGCGTCGAACACGGCGTTCGCCACCGCGGGCATCACCGGCAGCAACGGCCCTTGCCCGACTTCCTTCGCGCCGAACGGGCAGTTCGGATCCGGATCCTCGACGAGGATCGTCTCCACTTCCGGCATGTCGAGCGAGGTGAGGCTCTTGTACTCGAGCATCGAGGGAATCTTGTGCACCAGCGCGTTCGAGAGCTTGGGCGGCAGGCGGCGGAACACCTGCTCTTCCATGAGCGCCTCGCCGAGCCCCATGTAGATGCTGCCTTCCACCTGCCCGCGCGCGAGCACCGGGTTGATCGTGCGACCGATGTCGTGCGCGACCCAGATCTTCGGCACGGTGAGCCAGCCGGTGGCCGGATCGACGTCCACCTCGACGACGCACGCGGTGTAGGAGTACGCCGGGGACGGCCCGACACCCGCGCCTTTGAACTTGCCCGGCGCTTTCGGCGGCGCGTAGGAGCCGACCGAGCCGAGCGTGCCGTACTTCGCCTCGGCGAACACAACGGCCTCGCGGAAACGCATGGTCTTGGACGGATCGTCGGCGGCGAAGACCTGGCCCTGCGCGAACACGACGCGCTCCGGCAGGACGCCAAGCTCGGCGGATGCGGCATCGGCGATGAGCTCGCGCACGCGCTCCGCAGCCTGGATGGCGGCATTGCCCATCATCACCGTCACGCGGCTCGAGTACGAGCCGAGATCGACGGGCGTGATGCCGGTGTCGCCGGTCACGCAGCGCACGTCGAACGCCTCGATGCC
>JBAVOG010000321.1:0-2704 GCA_049691875.1 Burkholderiales bacterium
GAGTTCCCGGTGGGCGCGCTGACCGCCCTGATCGGCGTGCCCGTGCTGCTGATCCTGATCGCGAGGTCGCGTTGACGCTTGCCGCGCAAGGACTGACGCTTACCGTCCCGGGCCGGACGCTGGTGAAGGACCTCGATTTATCCCTCGCGACCGGGCAATGCTGGGCGCTGCTCGGCCGGAACGGCGCAGGGAAGTCGAGCCTCCTCCTCGCGCTGGCGGGCCTGAGTCGACCCTCATCCGGCGCCGTGCTGCTCGACGACAGACCGCTCGCTGCCCACCCGCGTCGCGACGTCGCGCGCCGGCTCGGCATCCTGCTCCAGCACGATGCGGAGGACTTCTGGGGCTCGGTGCTAGAGTTCGTTCTGCTCGGACGGCTGCCGCACGGCAGTGGGCTGGTGGGCGCGGATCCCGAGGGGGTCGCACAGGCGCACGCGGCAATCGACGCGGTCGACCTGCTTGCGCACGCGGATCAGCTCTATCGCACGCTATCGGGGGGCGAGCGTCAGCGCGCGCGTATCGCCCAACTGCTCGTCCAGTCCCCCGACTATCTCCTGCTCGACGAGCCTCTCTCGCATCTCGACCTGCAGCACCAGCTCGAGCTGATGCAGCTCCTGGCGGGTCTCGCCCGCGCCGGACGCACCGTCGTCATGGCGCTGCACGAACCCCTCTGGGCGGCGCGATTCTGCGATACCGCCCTACTGATGTATGATTCTGGCGCATTCCGCCAGGGCGCCGTACACGACGTGTTGAATCAGGACAATCTCGAGAGCCTCTACCATTGCCGTCTTGAGGCCATCGCCGGGTCCGGCGCCTCGCTGTACCTGCCAGTTCCGAGTTGATCAAGCGATTCATCCGGCGCGTCCTGCGTCTTGGCAAGGGTGCCGCGCCCACCGTCGTCCCGCGGAAGGAGCACGGCATCTCGCGGGAGGTGATCTCGTACGGTGCGCGCAAGGTGTGCGAGATCCTCGCCAGCCGGAATCACGAGGCCTACGTGGTCGGCGGCGCGGTGCGCGACCTGATGCTCGGAATCCAACCCAAGGATTTCGACGTCGCGACCGACGCGACCCCGGAAGAAGTACATCGACACATTCGTCGCTCGCGACTCATCGGCCGGCGGTTCAAGCTCGTGCACGCGGTGTTCAACGACGAGATCGTGGAGGTTTCGACGTTTCGGGCCGTGAACGTGCAGGCGAACGACGCGGGCGAGACCGGAGCGCATGCGGATCAGGCCGTCGATATCCACGGTCGCCTGACACGCGACAACGTGTACGGCAACCGCGCGCAGGATGCGGCGCGCCGCGACTTCACCATCAATGCGCTTTACTACGATCCCGCGACCGAGACCGTGCTCGACTACCACCACGGGGTGCGCGATCTGAAGAAACGCACGCTCCGCATGATCGGCGACCCCCACGTGCGCTTTCGCGAGGACCCGGTGCGCATGCTGCGCGCCGTCCGGCTCGGCGCGAAGCTCGATTTCCGGATCGATCCCAAGACGCGCGCGCCGATCCGAGAGATGGCCGACCTCATGGCGAACGTTCCGCCGGCACGCCTCTTCGACGAGATGCTGAAGCTGCTCCTGTCGGGGCACGCATCGGCCTGCCTGCACCGGCTCCGCACGGAGGGGTTGCATCACGGTCTGTTGCCACTGCTCGACGTGATCTTCGAGCAGCCGCTCGGCGAGAAGTTCGTCAACCTGGCCCTCGAGCAGACCGACCGACGGATCCGGGAGGACCGGCCGGTGTCACCCGCCTTCCTCTTCGCTGCGCTGCTCTGGCACGAGGTGCTCGCGGCGTGGAAAGTCCGCGAGGCCAAGCGCACGAGCCGCATCCCGGCACTCTATGCGGCGATGGACGAGGTGCTCGACATCCAGACCGACAAGCTCGCGATTCCGCGCCGCCTGACGACGACCATGAAGGAGATCTGGTCCCTGCAGCCGCGCTTCGAGAACCGCTCGGGCCGGCGACCGTTCGCGCTGCTCGAGCACCCGCGCCTGCGCGCCGGCTACGACTTTCTCACCCTGCGCGTCGACAGCGGCGAGGCCCCGCGCGAAATCGCCGAGTGGTGGCGCCGGTTCATGGAAGGCACGCCCGAGGAACGCGCAGATCTCCTCCTTCCCACGCCGAAAGGCGAGCAGAAGCCACGGCGCCGGCGCCGCGGCAAGAGGAAGCCTGCGGATGCCGGTCCGCCACCAGCAACTGCCGGTTGAACGCTGGAACCATCTCAAGAGATGACTACCCCGGCCAGGGAGGGGATATACAAGGGGCGAGCCCCTTGTTCGTTCGGGTATGTACAAGGGGGAATCCTCCCCTTGTTCGTGCGACCTCTCTTGCGCGCAATGGCATGGCCGGAATTTCGCGGTAAGGTCTAGATATGCCAACGGCGTTCGTCGGTCTCGGCGCCAATCTCGGCGATCCGGTCGTCCAGGTCACCCGGGCGCTGGCGGCGCTGGCGGCGCTCGACGACACGCGCGTCGTGCGGACCTCATCGCTCTACCGTACCGCGCCGATCGGCCATGCTGACCAGCCCGATTACATCAATGCCGTTGCGCTGTTGGACACCGCGCTCGCGCCCCGCGCGCTGCTCGATTGCCTGCAGGGCATCGAGCGGGCTTGCGGGCGCGAGCGATCCTTCCGCAACGCGCCGCGCGTGCTCGACCTCGATCTGTTGCTCTACGGCGATCAGGTGATCGCCTCGCCCGGCC
>JBAVOG010000322.1:0-2102 GCA_049691875.1 Burkholderiales bacterium
CATCTGAGGTACGCCGAACGACGCCGACGCGCGCGCCGCCGCCGCGGCGCCGCCTTCGACAAACGATTCCAGACCGCCCACGGGCGCAAGCAGCACAGGAAGGCGTGATCGCGCACCGAAGAATTCCCCTCCCACGTCGATGTCGCGCACGTCGCGGAGGACCCGCGGCCGAAAGGCGATCGAATCGAGCGCGTGCCGGTTACGGCGCACGGTGGTCTCGGTCTCGGTGCCTCCGATGAGGTAGCCCCACGGACCCGGCGGCAGATTCTGGCGCGCCGCCGCGACGATCTCCTGCAGGGTAAGGAATCTCTCCTGGACGGGTTCGCTCATGATCTGGCCTTCGGAAATGCTCGGATCCCGGGATTCTCAAGGTCAGACGCGAACCGCACAAGTTTGCGTCGCAAGGAGCCACCCGAGCGCCGTGCCAGCCCGGATCAGGCGTGCCACGCCTTGCCGATCTGTGGCAAGTCTGTGTCGATTGCTAGGCGAGCACGGGCGGGAGCTGTCGCGTGAGTGCCTGTTTCCTGGTCGTGGACATGCCTACGAGTGCGAAGCCGGCAAGCGCGCCGGCGCTGTTCACGAAACGTGCGTCCACGCCATCCTCCGCGATCTCGAGTTCCCAGGCGCCTTCCGCTGAAGCCGGCGGCGCGACCACCACGGGCATCGCGGGTGTTTTGACCACGACCGGCATGGCCGGATAAACGACCGCCGTGGGAGTGCCCGTGAGCGTGCACGCGAGCGCGCGCGCGGCGTGCATGATCGGCGCCACGAACGGCAGCACCTGCCCGTCGACCTCCGCACAGTCGCCGAGGGCGTAGACGTCCGTCGCGCTGGTCGCGAGGAACCGGTCGGTGACGATGCCGCGACTCACGGTCAGCCCCACACGACGCGCGAGGTCAATGCGCGGACGCAGGCCGATCGCCGAAAGCACTGCGTCGGTCTCCAGCACGACGCCGTTGGCGAGCATGACGCCGAGGCCACCGGGCACCCGTGACACCGCGGTTGCCGTCGTTCCCAAATGCCAGCGCGCGCCCAAGCTTTCCAGCGCGGCGCGCACACGCTCCGCAGCCAGTGCAGGCAATAGCCTTCCGAGGGGATGCGGCGCAGGGTCGACCAGGTCGACGGCATACCCGGCAGCGGCAAGGTCGTTGGCGAATTCACAGCCGATCAGGCCCGCGCCGAGCAGCACGACCCGCTTGCGCCCCTCGATCGTCGCGCGGAAGCTGGCATACGAGGCAAGATCGTTGACGCGCTGCACCTCGTCCGCCGCGTTTCCCTCGAGCGGAACCGAAATCGGGTCCGCACCGAGCGCCAGAACGAGTTTCGAATAGGGCAGCGTCTCCTCATCGAGCTCTAGCTGCCGGCGCTCGATATCGATGTTCCGAACCTCCGCATTCGCCAGGACTCGCGCGCGAAGCTGGCCCGACATGGCCTCGGCGCTCGCGCCGCCAAGCTGGATCGCGGTCTTGCCCGAAGCAAGCGCGTTCGAAAGCGACGGCTTCGAATACGAGCGCGCGTCGTCGCGGCTGACGATCACCAGTTCACGATCGGGGTCGAGCTTGCGAAGCTCGCGCGCCACGCCGTAGCCCGCGAGCCCGCTGCCGACGATGACGATCGGTGAGTCGAGCATCTCTTCGCCCGCCGGGGAAATGACGGCCTTCAGGCCGCCACCACCTCGACCATTTCGAAGTCGGCTTTCGCCACGCCGCAGTCCGGGCAGGCCCAGTCGGCCGGGATGTCCTCCCAGCGGGTTCCTGCGACGATCCCCTCCTCGGGGAGTCCCTTGGCTTCGTCGTAGACGAAGCCGCACACCACGCATTGCCATAGCTTCATGTCGATCTCCTTTCGTTTCTGACCGGTCATTTCTGTGCTTTCACGAGTGCAGCCCGGTATTGATTGGCGTGCCGCTCCTCCACCTTGGCCAGTGCGGCAAAGCGCCGGGCGGCCTTCTCGAGCGTCCGCCGGAAGCCTTCCGCGTGTTCCTTCGACTCGGCGATCTGCTCGTCGAACTCCTTGACCGCGTCGGTGTTGCCTTCCTCGACCGCCAGGTGCCGGAACTTCGGATACATCTCGGTGTACTCGTAGGTCTCGCCCTCGATCGC
>JBAVOG010000323.1:0-3099 GCA_049691875.1 Burkholderiales bacterium
CTGTATCGCGCCATGCGTCTGCGCGGGCGCCGTTCCGGCCGCACGGATTCATCGCCGCCGGAAGATGACGTCCCAGACCTTGTGGCCGAGCTTCAGTCCGCGTCCCTCGAACTTCGTCAGCGGGCGGATCGTCGGGCGTGCGGCGTAATCCGTTGCGGTGTTCTCGAGCAGCGGCTCGGCCGCCAGGACGCCCAGGACGTGCTGCGCGTAGTCTTCCCAATCGGTCGCGACGTGCAGGATGGCGCCCGCTTTCAATCGCCGCGTCAGCAGCTCGACAAAGCCGGGCTGGATGAGGCGACGCTTGTGATGCCGCTTCTTTGGCCATGGGTCCGGGAAGAAGATGTGCACGCCATCGAGCGTCCGGTCGCCGATCATGTGCTCGATCACCTCGACGGCATCGTGCTGGATGACGCGCACGTTGTCGATCCCGAGCTCGGCCAGCCGTCGCAGCAGCGCTCCGACGCCGGGGGTGTGGACCTCGATGCCGATAAAGTCGCTATCCGGGTGGGCCTGCGCCATCGACGCAGTGGCCTCGCCCATGCCAAAGCCGATCTCGAGCACTCTTGGCGCCTGCCGGCCGAACGCGAGATCGAGATCGAGCTGCTCGCGTGAATACTCGATGCCGAAGCGGGGCGCGAGCTCGGCGATCGCGCGGGCCTGCGCCGGCGTGGTGCGGCCCTGGCGCAGCACATAGCTGCGAATCGAGCGGTCAGGACTTTGGCGCAATCAGGCCGGTAGTCGGCGAGCTGGATGTCGCGGAGTAGAGCTTCTTTGGCATGCGGCCGGCAAGAAAGGCTTCGCGGCCCGCTTCGACCGCCTTGCGCATCGCCTGCGCCATGAGAACCGGATTCCGCGCCTTGGCGACCGCGGTGTTCATCAGCACCGCGTCGCAACCGAGCTCCATGGCGATCGCCGCATCGGACGCGGTGCCGACACCGGCATCGACGATCACGGGAACCTTTGCCTGCTCGAGAATCAGCGCGAGGTTCCAGGGATTCAAGATGCCCATGCCCGAGCCGATCAGAGATGCAAGCGGCATTACCGCCACGCAGCCGATCTCCTCCAGCCGCTTCGCAACGATCGGGTCGTCGCTTGTGTACACCATGACCTTGAAACCGTCCTTTACCAGCGTCTCCGCCGCGCTCAGGGTTTCCATGACGTTGGGGAACAGGGTCTCGGGGTCGCCGAGCACTTCGAGCTTCACGAGGTCGTGCCCATCGAGGAGCTCGCGGGCGAGCCGTAGCGTGCGCACCGCGTCGGCGGCGTTGTAGCAGCCGGCGGTGTTGGGAAGGTAGGTGTACTTGGCCGGAGGGACCGAATCGATCAGCGATGGTTCGCCCTTGTTCTGGCCGATATTCGTGCGGCGGATCGCGACGGTCACGATCTCGGCACCGCTCGCCTCCACGGCGCGGCGGGTCTCATCGAAGTCCTTGTATTTGCCCGTGCCGATCAGCAGGCGCGACGAATAGGCCTTGCCGGCGATCACGAATGGATCGGCGCCGGAGCGGGGTTCGGGTGCGTTCATGTTGATATATCCAGCGTTCCGTGTGTCACGAAGCCTCGGTTCAACCGCCTCCCACTGCCACGACGATCTCGAGCGAATCGCCGTCGGCGAGCGGCGTCTGCGCATAGCGGCTGCGGGGCACGATCTCGCCGTTCATCTCGACGGCGACCTTCTTGCCGGCGAGCCCGAGCCGCTCCAGCAACCGCGCGACGTCGGGCGCATCGTCGAAGCGCCGCGTCTCGCCGTTGACCGAAAGCTCGATCGTCTGCAGGGTGGGGTGCGATTCCACCCGAAAATGATACCACCGGCGTCGCGCGATGCCGCGCCTGTCGCGGACCGCGAAAGCTTGCCGTCAGCCGGCGAACCGGGGTTCGGGAAGTCCGCGGATCCCCAGTCCGGTGATGCGAAACAGACTGCCGGCGAGGAACTGGGGTTTGACTTCCTTCCTGAACAGCTCGTGCACGGCCGGGTGCTTCACGCGCGCCATGGAGGTGCAGTACAGCTCGTCGAGGCGGTCGCCGCCGAACATCAGGCTGGTCACGTTCTTCACCGGCATGCCGATGCGCCGCTCCACGCTCCCGTCGGGCGTGTAGCGCACGAGTTCGCCGCCGATCACCTGCGCATTCCACACGCAGCCCTCCTCGTCGATGGTCGAGCCGTCCGCGACGCCCGCGTCGTCCTTGAACGAGGCGAACAGCCGCTTGTTCGAGACCGTGCCGGTCTCGATGTCGAAATCGTAGGCCCAGTACTCGCCCTGGAACGTATCGGCGAAATAGAACGTCTTGTTGTCCGGGCTCCAGCACGGGCCGTTCGAGCAGATGATGCCGTCGTCGAGCTTCGTCACCTTCAGGTCCGGGTCGAGGCGGTAGAGCCCGCAGATCTTCAGCTCTTCCTTGTCGTCCATGCCGCCGGCGTAGAACCGGCCGCGGCGGTCGCACTTCCCGTCGTTCAGGCGGCTGCGTGGCTGCTCGGCATCGACGAGCGCGATGAGATCGAGCTTCCCGGTTTCGAAGTCGAAGAAATAGAACCCGTCGTCGAGCGCGAGCACTGCGCCGCCATTGCGGCGCAACGCGAGGGCGCCGACATCATGGTCGACGCGCCAGTTCTCCACCTTGCCGGTCTTCGGATCCATGCGCCAGATCGACGGTTTGTCGACGCGCCGCCCCGTGCCGTCCACCCAGTAGAGTCGGCCCTCCTCGACATCCCACACCGGCCCCTCGCCGAGCAGGTTTTCGCATTGCAGAACGCACTCGATCTTGATCGTCATGAACGGGCTTCCTCCTCCAGGTCGATCGCATTATGTCTCAGCGTCGCGTCCGCGCGCAGCTTGAACTTCGCGACCCGATGGGTCGGCGTGTGCGGCAGCGTGTCGACGAACGCGACGTAGCGCGGCACCTTGCTCGCCGCGAGGCGCTCGCCGCACCAGTCCGCGATGGCACGCGCAGTGAGGGTCGCGCCGGGCCTGCGCACGACTGCCACCAGGATCTCATCCTCGCCAAGCTCGTCCGGAACCGGGATCGCGGCGGCCTCCGTCACGTCCGGATGCGCGCCGATCACGCGATCCAGCTCCGCGCCGGAGATGTTCTCGCCGCGCC
>JBAVOG010000324.1:0-5309 GCA_049691875.1 Burkholderiales bacterium
TTTCGGGGCTGATCACGCCGTACCTCGCGGTGAAGATGCTGCCGGATTTCGCCAAGCATGGCCAAGGCGCGGCGCACGCCGACCCTTACGACACGCCGTTCTACCGCAAGCTGCGCCGGGTGATCGACCTCGCGATCGAGCGGCGCTGGTGGGTCATCGGCGCGACAGTCGCCGCTTTCGCCGTCTCCGTTTACGGCGCAGGGTTCGTGCCGCAGCAGTTCTTCCCGAACAGCTCGCGCCCCGAGCTGGTCGTCGAGCTGCGGCTGAAGGAAGGCGCCTCGTTCGCCGCGACGACCGAGCAGGTCGAGAAGATGGAGGCGGTCCTCAAGAACGACGAAGACATCCGCTTCTTCACTGCGTACACGGGCGCCGGCCAGCCGCGCTTCTATCTCTCGCTCAACCCGGAGCTGCCGAACCCGGGCTACGCCGTCTTCATCGTCATGACGCGCGACACGGAAGCGCGCGAACGGGTGCGATCGCGGCTTATGGCGAGCGTCAACGAGCAATTCCCGGAGGTGTGGGTGCGCGTCACGCGCCTAGAGCTCGGACCGCCGGTCGGCTTCCCGGTGCAGTTCCGCGTCGTGGGCCCGGACACCCAGAAGGTGCGCGAGATCGCGCGCGAGGTGGAAGCAGTGGTGGCGTCGAGCCCGAAGGTGCGCGACGTCCAGCTCGACTGGAACGACCCGGTGCGCACCCTGAAAGTCGACCTCGACCAGGACAAAGCGCGGGCGCTCGGCCTGGCGCCGGCCGACGTGGGCTTCGTGACCCAGACCTTCATGAACGGCGCGACGCTGTCGCAATTGCGCGAGCACGAGGACCTGATCGACATCGTCGCCCGTGCCGTGCCCTCCGAGCGCCTGGATCTGGACACGTTGAAGGACGTCAACCTCTTCACGCGCCAGGGTACCGTGGTGCCGCTGTCGCAGGTCGCGCGCGTGCACTACGAGCTCGAAGAGCCGGTGCTCTGGCGCCGCAACCGTGACATGGCGATCACCGTGCGCGCGGACGTGAAGGACGGCGAACAGGGCGTGTCGGTGACGCAGTCGATCCGGCCGCTGCTGAAGGACATCGAAGCGAAGCTGCCTTTCGGCTATCGCATCGACGTCGGCGGTGCGGTCGAGGAAAGCGACAAGGCCAACCGCGCGCTCGCGGCGGTCTTCCCGGTGATGCTCATCACGATCCTGACCATCCTGATGCTGCAGCTCCAGAGCTTCTCCCTGATGTTCATGGTGCTCCTGACGGCACCGCTCGGACTGATCGGGGTCGTCGTGGCCCTGCTCGTCTTCAACGCGCCGCTCGGCTTCGTCGCGATCCTCGGCATCACCGCCTTGAGCGGGATGATCATGCGCAACGCGGTGATCCTGATCGACCAGGTGCGGGCGGAGATGGCCGAGGGCCGCGACCCCTGGAACGCCGTGCTGGAAGCGGCCGTCCATCGTACTCGCCCGGTGGCGCTGACCGCGGCGGCCACCGCGCTCGCCATGATTCCGCTCACTCGCAGCATCTTCTGGGGCCCGATGGCGATCGCGATCATGGGCGGACTCATCGTGGCCACGATCCTGACGATCTTCTTCGTGCCGGCGCTGTACGCAGCGTGGTTCAGGGTCGGGCGGAAGGTCGTGCCCGGTCCAACTGCCGTGTCAGCCCCGGCACATTGAAGTGCCCGAGGATGCAGTGGCCAAACGGATAAGCGCGGGGGGGCGAGCGGGAATCGTCGTCGCCGCTGTCGCAATCGTCTTGTCAGGTTGCGCGACCGACCACGCGATGATGCCGACCCCTGTGCTTTACACGGGCGCTCATGCCAGGCCGCTTTTCAGCGAATTGCCGACGCACAATCGACGGCCGCCGCTCGACCTGCTGTTCATCACCGATCGCGCACCAGCCGAGCGTTCCGACGATTTGCCCTATACGGCCGGCCGCTCGCGTTCGATGGCGTTCGGATCGGTGACGATCGAGTTCGGCGAGGACGTCAGCTGGGACGTGCTGGTCAGGGAAAGCACCGCAACGGAACGCGCGATCCCGTTGCCGCTCAAGCTCGGACCGACAAAGGAGATCGGCCGCTTTCCGCCTATACCCTACGAGCTCACAGCCGTCCCGGAGGGAATGGTGCGTCAACCAGCCGTCGTCGAAGCGCATGAAAAGGCGAAGCGGCAATTGCAGGCCGAGATCGGGAAGCGGCTCGCTATCGCGCGCCGCAAGGAAGTCGTGCTGTTCGTACACGGTTACCACAGCAGCTTCAAGGTTGCCGCGCTGACGATGGGCGAGCTCTGCCACTTCCTCGGACGCGAATTCGTGTGCGGCATCTTCACTTGGCCCGCAGGCGGACGGGGAGGCGTCCTGCTCGGCTACGACGTCGACCGGGAGTCGGCCGAGTACGCCAGCGAGGACCTGGTGAGGGCGATCCGGATCGTCGCTGGCACCCCGGGGCTGGAGCGGATCCATCTGCTTGCCCACAGTCGCGGCGCGGCCACCCTCGCATCAGCGCTGGCGGAGCTTAGCGCCGAAGCCTACATGCTCCGGAGCTCGCCCACCCGCGAGTTTCGCATTGGCAACGTTGTCCTCATGGCTCCCGATGTCGACGCTGATATTGCGCTGAGCAAAATCTTCAGAGTCTTCTCGGACCCTGACCTGCCGTTCGGCGGGAAGCCGGACCCAGGCGCCGTTATCCCCCCTTCACCCGGCCTCCACGTTACCCTCTACGCTTCGCCCGACGACTCGGCGCTCGCCACCGCGCGCTGGGTCCTCGGGGGCATCGCGCGGCTCGGGCGCATCGACACGACGATGTTCAGTCCCGATCAGATTGAAGCGATCGGCAAGTTGGGCGCCATCGACGTCATTCAGGTCTATGGAACCACCGACTTCTTCGGGCACAGCTACTTCACTTCCAATCCGCGGGTGAGCGCAGACATCATCGCGATGCTGCGATATGGCCTGCGGCCCGACGAGCCCGGTCGGCCCCTCGAGCACATCACGGGGCCTTTCTGGCGCGTGACGGCGCGCTGAGAAATGGGCCTGCAGCGACGACTGCAGGCTAGCGGGTGTTGTCACCCGCCGTGGTGGTCAACGGCGACCTTGAGTCAGTGACGTCCTGAAGAGCGAGATCCCGGGCGCGCTGCTCCCACAATTCCCTCGTGAGTGCAAGGACGACCGGACCGATGACCAGCCCCACGAGTCCCAGCACCTCGAAGCCGCCGAGGCAGCCCATAAGGACCCAGACGAAGCGCAAACGGGTGCCGTCGCGCGCGATCACGGGCCGGACGATCTTGTCGCCAAATAACAGGACTACGCAACCCAGCCCGAATGAAAGGAGCGCCGGCGCGGCGGCGCCCGCCATCGCGAGTTGCAATGTCAGCGCGGTGACGGCCACATAACCGAGGAACGGGACGAGCGCAAGCAGGCCGGTGACCGCGGCCCACACGACGGCGTGGGGCACACCGGCGATCGCGTATGCGATCCCCGTTGCGAATCCATCGAACAGCCCGACGACGAGCATGCTATTCACGGTAGCGCGCACGGCCCGCGTGGCGAGGTCGACATAGCCGTCGGCCCGCTCGCCGATGCGGTGACGAAGAATTCTCCTGAAACCCTCCGCCAGCGATTCACCCTCCTGATACAGAAAGAACAGCAGCAGGATCGTGAAGAGGATGATGAACGCATGTCGCATCGTGAACTGTCCGAGTGACTGCGCCCAGCCAAGGAGCGCAATCGGGTCGGTCCGCTGCGTCCACTCCAGGAGGGCTCCCGGGCGCGCGAGCCCACTCTGCCAGCGAGCGGCCAGCCAGTCTCCAACCAGTGGCACGCTCTCCAGCCAGTAAGGAACAGCGATTCCGCGCTTGTCAGCGACCCCGATCTCGAGCAGCAGTGCGTGGGCTTCGGTGAGCATCGCTCCAAAGGCAAAGACGAGCGGAACCAGCACAAACACGCTCATCACGAACGTGAAGATCGCAGAGGTCGCGCTTCTCCCCATGCGCCACGGCAGATGGTCCACGAACCGTGCGTAGAGCGGCCAGCTCGCGATCGCAGTCACGCATGCCGCCAGCAAGGCCTCGAGGAAGCCATGCAGGACCCAAGCGGACAGGATGATGATCAGCCCTCCGTAGAGCCATCCCGGGGAGAGTTTGGTATTCATGATCCGGTAGACAGGGTTTCCTCCAGACGAGCGCGCCGCCATGCCGAGCCGATATTAGGACCTGCGCTCACCCAAGTCATGAGCGAAACGTCGCGATTCCGTCTCGGTCGGGGTAAGGGGCGTTGCGCGCTCGCGGACCCCTTGGACCTGCGCCTCTCGCTAATCCGCCGGGATCCGGGTAACGAGGTCACCGAATCCAGACCGAACATCGACCTTTCGCTTACCGCCCACCGGTCGGAAGCGAATACCCTGTCTTTCGGTTTAGTCGCGGACACCTTTCATGACTCTCGACCCAAAATCCAAATTCCCGAGCCGACGCGCGTACGTGCTGAAAATGCGCAGCGATGCAAAGCCCGATGCGTTCGTCGGTCGGCTCGAAAACCTGGTCACCGGATTCCAGCGTGAGTTCACATCCGGCCACGAACTGCTCGACTCCATCGCAAGCGATCTCGAGGCGAGCGCCCCCGAGCCGTCGGTCGATGCGACGCCGAAATGATGGATGTGGTCATCGTCCAACGAAGTCACAGTCCGTTGACGCCACGTTTCACGCAACCATGACTGATGAGCACATCTCGCCCCAAACCCTGCTGCCGCGGTCCGAAGGACGGGCAACAAGAAAGGAAGACCCAATGAGTAATCCGACTAGACAGATTTCCCAGAGCCACGACGTCTCGGCGAAGGTCGCCCAGATGCTGCAGACCCGCACGAGACTGGCGCTGGAGCGGTTCAGCAAACGCGTGCGTCAGGCCTATGAGCGGCAGGTTGCCGAAATGACGGCAAAGCCGACCTCCCCGTGGGAGCTTTGGACGAGCGGTGCACAATACGCCGTTGACTTCGCACAGCGCACGGTCCTCTTCTGGGACACGCTGCGCCAGCGCGGCAACAACTTCGTCGAGCACAATCGCGAAGGGCTGCCGCCGCTCCTGCATTTCGACTACGAGATGGTGGTCGACGGCCGCAGGCTCGCCCGGCCCGTCAACTATGCGCTGGTGCGCATCGTCCCGCCGGAAGGCGTGAAGATCGATCCAAAGCGGCGGCCCTACGTGATCATCGATCCACGCGCCGGCCACGGCCCGGGCATCGGCGGCTTCAAGGACGATTCGCAGGTGGGGGTCGCGTTGCGTGATGGGCACCCGGTCTACTTCGTGATCTTCTTCCGCGATCCCGAGCCGGGCCAGAC
>JBAVOG010000325.1:0-5994 GCA_049691875.1 Burkholderiales bacterium
GTGCACCGGTGACCAGCATCTCGGCGGCCTTGCGCGGCGGCAGCGTCGACAGGATCTTGCCGAGTTCGGCGTCCTTGAAATAGTCCCACAACCCGTCCGAGCAGAGCAGGAACGTATCGCCGTCGGCGAGCGGGCTCGTTCCGCCGAATGTCGGTTCCGGCTGCTCCGACTGGCCGAGCGCCTGCAGGAGCAGGTTGCGGTTCGGGTGAGTGTGCCGATCCTTTTCCTTGATCTGGCCTTCGCGCGCCAGCTGCTCGACCAGCGAGTGATCGGGCGTGCGATGCATCAGCTGGGCGCCCCGGAAATGGTAGAGGCGGCTGTCGCCGACGTGCCCCCAGTCGACGCGGTCCGGCTGGAGCACCATCGCCACGAACGTGCTGTGCGGCTCTTCCTCGGTGAGGGTCCGATTGAGCTTGATGACGGTGTGCGCCTCGAGAATGATCTCGCGCAGCAGCTGCTCGGGCGTCTCGTCTTTCGGCGAGAAATTCTCGAAGAGATTGGTCGCGGTGGTGACCACCTGGGCCGCTGCAGCGGCTCCGCCGGTGTATCCGCCGGCGCCGTCCGCGAGCACCACGAGCACCGTGCCCTTGACGCGCTTGCTCGGGATGATCGCAACACGGTCCTGCTGTTCCTTGCGATCGCCGATGTGCGTGCCGGTGGTGGCGTCGACTGTGAGGGGCATGGTTCGTCTGCTCGTGCCGCGGTGCGGTCGCCAATAAACTAAACTATCGGAGCGATTCGCGCTGCATCCGAATGTCACGCGCCGGTAATTTTGCCGCGCGCCCGGCGCTGCTGCACGTCGGTTCGCACTTGAAGAAATTGAATCGTTTGACGCATTTCCGTGAGCGCCGTGAACGATTTCCGTGACTCTACTCCCGTGAGCCCTCCTTGAAAGCCCCATCGAGCCGATCCGACACTGCCATACTGCTGATCCGCCACGGCGAGACGCTCTGGAACCGCGCAGGACGCGTACAGGGCTGGCAGGATAGCCCGCTGACCGATATCGGTTGCGCCCAGGCCGCAGCGCTTGCCGAGCGACTCTCCGGCGAGCGGATCGAGCGGTTGATTGCGAGCGATCTTGGTCGCGCGCGCCAGACTGCGGCGCCCATTGCGTCTCGACTCGGTATCGCGATCGAGTGCGATTCGGGTTTGCGCGAGCGCAATTACGGGATCTTCGAGGGACGGACCTACGCCGAGATCGAACGCGAGGATCCCGAGGCGTATGCTTACCTCGCGCGGCGGGATCCGGCGTATGCCATTCCGGGCGGCGAAAGCGGCGCGGCATTCGGTGTCCGCGTGCGCGGCGCACTCGAACGCATCGCCGCTGCGCATGCCGGGCACCGTATAGCGGTGGTTGCACACGGCGGGGTGCTGGGCGTGCTGTATCGGCATGCCGTGCAGCAAACGCCCGGCGCGCAGGGCGATTATTCGCTGGCCAATGCGAGCGTCAATCACGTCCGGTTCGGCGCGGGGCGCTGGACTATCGAGCAATGGGGCGATGTCGCGCATCTCGCGCAGGATTCCGCCGATGATGCGATCGAGTAAGCCGTCCCCTGGGGAACGCGAAATGAGCAATCCGGAAGGCGATCTACCAGTCGGTTACGCGGACGTTGCGTCAGCGGCTGTGCGCGGCGCTGGCGTCGTGCAGCGCACGCCGGTGATGACCTCGCGCACCGTGAACGAGCGTGTCAGTGCCGAGGTCTTCTTTAAGTGCGAGAACTTCCAGCGTATCGGGGCGTTCAAGTTTCGGGGCGCGTACAACGCGCTCTCGCGGCTGGCCGACGCCGGCGAGCCGCGCGGTGTGCTGGCGTATTCCTCGGGCAACCACGCGCAGGCCGTAGCGCTGGCAGCCAGACTGCTCGGCATGCGGGCCGTGATCGTGATGCCGGACAATGCGCCGGCCGTCAAGCTTGCCGCGACGCGCGGGTACGGGGCCGAAGTCGTGACATTTGACACGAATCTCGCCACGCGTGAAGAACTCAGCAACCGTATCGCGCAGGAGCAGGGGCTCGCAATCGTGCCACCCTTCGATCACCCGGACGTGATCGCAGGTCAGGGCACGGCGGCGAAGGAGCTTTTCGAGGAAATCGGGCCGCTCGATGTGCTTTTTGTCCCCTGCGGTGGCGGAGGGCTGCTCTCGGGCTGCGCGATCGCCGCGGCCGAGCTTGCGCCCGGGTGCCGCGTGATCGGCATCGAGCCCGCGGCCGGGGACGATGCCATGCGGTCCTTCAGGACCCGCACGCTGCAGGTCTGCCAAAACCCCGACACCATTGCGGATGGGGCCAGAACGCATTCGCTCGGCAAAAATACCTTCCCATTGGTGCTCCGCTACGTTCACGATATGGGCACTGTGACGGACGCGGAGTTGCTGCGGGCCATGTTCTACCTTTGGGAACGGATGAAGATCGTCGTCGAGCCGACCGGAGCGCTCGGCGCGTCCGGCCTGTTCGAGGGCCGCGCCGACGTGCGCGGCCGCCGGGTCGGCGTGATCGTGTCAGGCGGAAACGTCGATTTCAGCGTCGTCAGCCGGTTCTGCTGAAGCGATGTCGGGAACCATGCACAAATTCGAACGCTTCCAGTCGATACGCGGTGAGGCGCCGCCCGCGAGCTCGCTTTTTCGCAGTCGCCCACGGTCGTTCCTGGTCGCGCTTGTTGCCGCGATTGCCATCGCGATGGTCGACGCCGCGACCGGCAACTCTCCCAGCTTCACTGCGTTCTACGCTCTGCCGGTGCTGCTCGCCGCGTGGGGCGCGGGATTGGGCGGCGGAATCCTGATGGCGCTCATCGCGGGCGCCGCCGTGCTGTCGATTGGATTCGTTCTCGGCCATCCCTATCCCACGACCTTTCCGTTCGTATTCGACACGATCGCGACGACCGGTCTGCTGGCGGTCGTAGGCGTGCTCGCGGCGGGATTGCGCGCGGCGAGCGATCGGGCGGGCGCAACCATACGCACCGACGTCGTGACCAGCATCATGAATCGGCTCGGGTTCGGCGAGCGACTGAGCATCGAGCTCGATCGCCATCAGCGCTACCGGCGTCCGTTCACGCTGGTGCTTGTGCATTGCGATGGCCTTGCGGATCTCGCCGCGCTGGATGCGGAGCATCCCGTTCGCGTCATCGGGCGTACCCTCGGCGCGAGCGTACGCCGCACCGATGCGGTCGGCCGGATCGAGGAGGATGTGTTCGCGATCGTGTTGCCCGAGACGGCGCGCGACAACGCGTTGCTCGTCGCGCAGATGCTGCGCGACAAGCTCGACATCGACATGCGCCGCGAGGGCCGGGCGATGAGCTTCGGTCTGGGCCTCGTCACGTTCATGGAGCCGCCGGAGACTGCCAAAGTCGCGATGGAGACTGCGGAGCGTGTGCTTGGCGAAGCGCGCCAGGCCGGCAAGAACCGCCTGCGGGAACTCGTCGTCGGGCCTGCCTGAGCGGGGCGTTTTACCGCCGGCTTTTTCTCATCCCCTGCTTTTCGAGGCGGGGATAAGCACCATCCGCGCCGCAGTTCCGCCCAGCCCGGCGCTGCATGACTCCATCAGGCGGACGCGGAGTTGCCTGTCCCGGTCCTGCACGTGCTCATTCCGAACGGCAGATAGGCGGGGCACCAGCTGATGAAGCCGGTGAGGAGCGGTACGATTCCGATGAGGCCCCACCAGCGTGCATTGCCCTCGAGGATAAAGAGCAGACTGAGCAAGCCGAGGCCGACGACGATTCGCAAGGTCCGGTCGAGTCCGCCCACATTGGTTTTCATGCTGCGCCTCCGCATTGAATTGGGATGCGCGTATCGTATGCGGAGGACTTACGCAGGTCTGTAACCTGGGTTCCGCAGCCAGACCTGCCAGCGTTCTTTGCCCTGAAACACCGGGATCGAATCGGTGACGGCGACGTCGACGCTTCGTTTGAACGCGCCGTCAAGGAGTGCTTCGATCTCGCCCGGCTTCAGTCCGAACGGCGGGCCGCGTTCGGATTCGTCCCAGAAGAAGAATCCGGCGAGGGCGCCGCCTGGCCGCAGGAGATCTGCCACGCGCGGTGCGTAGTTCGGCCAGGCGCGGCGCGGAAGGGCGCACAGGAACGCGCGCTCGTAGACGACATCGAATGGGCTGCCCAAGTCCATCGTGAAGAAATCGCCGTGCTTGAGGCAGTGTGCCCACTCGCCGAGCACGCCACGAGCCGCCTCGAGCGCCGCTTCGCTGAAATCCACGGCAATCACGTCGTGGCCGGCTTCGGCGAACGCCCGCGCCTCGTATGCGCTGCCGCAACCCGGGATCAGCACCCTCGTGCGCGGCGCCAGCGTGGTGATGAACGCGCGCGTCATTTCCGGCACGCGCCCTGCGTCCCACGGCATGAACTGCTCGCGGTAGCGCTTCTCCCAGAATGCCGGGCCGGCGGGATCTTCCTTTGCCATTCTAGAAGGTATCTCGAAATTACGGCTAAGGTTCTTCATGCAAGTGCGGGCGTACGAACAAGGGGACGAATCCCCCTTGTAAATCCCCGAACGAACAAGGGGCGGGCCCGTTGTATATCCCCTCGTTTGCGAGCGCAATCCTATTTTGAGATAGGTTCTAGTCCCTGGGGTGGCGGGGTGCAACGACGCCGGGGTGCGACGGCAATCATGCCGGCGATGCGATGCCGCGCAGACCGGCCGGGTCGAGAATCTCGATCTGCTCACGGCCCAAACCCACCAGACCTTGATCGGCGAACCCGCGCAGGAGCCGGCTCACGATCTCGCGCACGCTGCCGAGCTCGTCGGCGAGTTGCTGGTGGGTGGTATGGACGACCCTTCCTTTCCCGAGCAGGAGCGCCGCGAGGCGCTGATCGAGGCGCTGGAACGCGACGGCCTCGACGAGTTGCATGAGTTCCGCGATGCGCTCGGCAAAGAGGCTGAACACGTAGGTCCGGAACGGCTCGTGGTCGGTGATGAGCTTGCCGAATACGGGCGCCGGCAAGTTGATGAAGGTGGTCTCGGGTTCGGCGATGCCGCGCGCGGAATAGGGCGCGTGTCCCAGGATGCAGCTCGACGTGAGCACGCACGCATCGCCCGGCACGATCCGGTAGAGCTGCAGCTCGCGGCCATTCGGCGCGGTTTTCACCACCCGCACGGTTCCCTCGAGTATGAGCGGGAAGCCCATGCACGGGTTTTCCTCGTCGAACAGCACGGTTCCCGCGGGAACCGTCAGCGCGGGCGTGTCCGAAAGCAGCTGGTCGAGCTCCTTCGCGGGCAGCGACGCAAGCGGCGGATAGAGCGCCACCACGCGGTCCTTGATCCTGGCTGTGTCCATCTTTCTGTGATTCGTGGGCTAGTCCGCAATGAAAGGCTCGGGTGGAAAGCTTACCTTGACCACGACGCCTTCGACATCTTCCCGGTTCGAGGCGCTCGCCTTGCCGCCGTGGAACTCGCTGATCAGGCGCACGATGTAAAGACCCAGGCCGAGGTGGGGAACGCCGCCGGCCCGATTGGGCCGGACGGAGACCATCGACTCGAACAGGCGGCCGCGCATTTCCGCCGGCAGCGGCGGCCCCTCGTTCGCAACCGTGAGAGTCGTTTCGAAGTCGCTCGGAGCAAGGCGAATCGTGATGGGCGTCTCCGGACGGCTGAAATCGACCGCGTTCGCGACCAGCTTGTCGAGCATCTGCGCGACAAGATCCGGGACGCCCAGGATCCGCACGGGCTTGTCCGGCAGTCGCAGGTCGAATCGACGCCCTGCATAGATGCTCCGATAGCCCTCGACGCAGCCCGCCACGACGCGGGCGAGATCGAACCGTTCGCGCTCGGCTTCGCGCAGCAGGTGCTCGAGACGCGTCGCCTCCGACATCGCCGAGAGGAGGCTGCCCAGCCGGGCGATGCCGTCCTTGGCCCGCTCGATGTAGACCCGTGACTCCGGCGCGATCGGCGCCAGGGCGAGATTCTCGAGCGACGTGCGCACCACCGCGATGGGCGTGCGCAGCTCGTGCGAGAGCCGCGAGCCCATCGCCTCCTGGTAGGCGGCGTACTCGCGG
>JBAVOG010000326.1:0-6060 GCA_049691875.1 Burkholderiales bacterium
CCGTGGGCCTGCGCGCGTGGGCGCGCGGATGGCGCGCCTGCCTCACGCGCAGCTCGAGCAACGTCCGGTCGTCGTGGATGATCGAGGACGTTTCGAGCGGGTCGCTCTGGCCCTGCTCGAGCGGTACCCAGTAGGTGGCATCCTCAGTGAAGAGCGCGAGCCACTCTTCGAACCGCTGCGTATCGAGAAGGTGCGCCTCGTGGTAGAGGAACTGTTCGATCTCGCCGGGCACGTCACGCCCCGGTCGTCATGTAGTCGAGCCAGGCGCGCATCTGTGCGCGGATGTAAATCTCGCTTGTTCCACTGCCGCCACGCCGCGTCCCGTTCGCCTCGTCGACATCGCGGCCGTATTCGCGCCCTACGTTGAGCCATTCCACCGCACCTGACGAGAACCCGCGTTGCACGCGCTCGTACACTTCCAAATCGTCCGTGAGCACCCAGGAAGCGGTGCCGTTTACGACGTTCGAGAAGGCGACGGTGTCGCGGAACATCTGCGGCGGCGCCTGCTTCATGCGCAACGAATACGTGTAGACGACCGAGCGGTCGACCGCGAGCGGATGAACGATGCGGAGCTGCCGGAACTGGCTCATGAAGGAGCAGTTCGGGTAGATGATGGTGTTCCACAGCGTGACGCCGACGATCCGCTTCGCTTCAGCCTCGCCGGCTTTCGCGGCAAGCGTGCGGTAGTACTCGGCAAACACCGGGTTGCCGAGCCCCACCACCAGCCGATCGTCGTCGTGATAGTCGCCTAGATAGCCGTGGCCATAGGGCGTCGTCCACACGCCGACCGCTTCCCAGACGGCATCGGGCGCGCCATTCTGCCGCATCTGGCGCACCGCGATGTCGTAGTAATTCTCTTCGCCCGGAGCGCCCGGGTCCGGCGCGCCGCGCGCCACCGCGACCGACGATGCGTGCACCCAGGCGGGATGCGCGCCGTCGAGATGGTTCTCGAGCGTGAGCTTCCAGTTACCGTTGTAGGCGTGCTTGAAGACTCCGCCAGCGACTTCCAGCTCGCCGTCCGGCGCGCGATCGACCAGATCGTCAAACGAGGCACGCGCGGGACCGAGAAAATCCTCGAGGTTCGGGCCCGATTCGGCGAGTGACGCGAAGACGAAGCCGCGGTACAGAGCGACGCGCGGTGCCGGCTGCAAGCCGAGCTCGCCAAGCCTGCCCGCGTAGCCGGATTCGAACGGCATCGCGTGCAGCCTTCCGCCGCGGTCGTAGCTCCAGCCATGATACGGGCACACGAAGCGCTCGGTACTACCGCGACCCTCGGCGCACACCGTGGAGCCGCGGTGCGCGCAACGATTGATCAGCACCCGCACCGATCCGTCGTCGTGGCGCACCACGATGACGGGTTCCCGTCCCATGCGCGTCGTGAAGTAGTCTCCGGCGCTGCGCACCTGGCTCTCGTGCCCGAGGATCAGCCACGCGCGGCCGAAGATGCGCTCCATCTCCAGCTCGAAGATCGCCGGGTCCGAATACACCGAGCGGTGCACACGGTCGGGTTGAATCAGCATCGCGAGCCGCTCGCGATCGAAAGCGCCCATGGTCGGAGTCCGGGGATTCGACAGCTGTTAGGATAAGGTGGTCTCCGCACAGGGTAAAGCGTCCCTGGCAAAACCCGGAAAGGAAATCCGAGTGGCAAGAATCCGGCACATCGCCATCACCGCGGAGGATCCGTTCGTCACGGCGGAGTTGATGAAACAGGCTTTCGGCCTCGAGGAGATCGGACGCGGCGACAGCGACCTCGCGCGCGAAGTCTATCTCACCGATGGCTACATCAATCTAGCGGTCGTATGCTGGAAGCGTACCTCGGACAACCCCGACCCTTATCCCGAAGGCTACGGACTCGACCACTTCGGCGTGCAGGTCGAGGACCTGGATGCGGCGGAAGCGCGCGTGAAGGAAATCGGCGCGGCGCCTCAGCCGCCGCCCAAGGTGGATCTCGCGAAGCTCGGGGGTCGCATCTTCTTCGAGAAGAAATACGTCCTGGCCGGCGTAAAGTTTGATCTTTCCAGCCAGGGCTGGCCGGTTACCACGGAATGAGTGATATCGCCCTCGAAGCCACCGGGGTCAAGAAGATCTATACGAAGAACGGCCGGCCGCTCGAGATCCTGAACGTCGAGCGCTTCAGCGTCCGCGAGCGGGAATTCATCACCGTGATCGGGCCGAGCGGCTGCGGCAAGAGCACCTTCCTGCACATCATGGGCGGATTCATCAAGGCCGAGGCGGGTAGCATCCAGGTGTATGGCAAGGAGGTCGGCGGTCCGGGGCCCGACCGCGGCATGATGTTCCAGGAGTTTGCGCTGTTTCCCTGGCGCACCGTGGCCGGCAACGTCGCGTGGGGTCTCGAGGCTCAGGGCATGGCGCGGGCGCAGATCGACGAAATCGTCGCCCGGCAACTCGAGATGACCGGGCTAACGGACTTCGCGCATCACCATCCCGCCGAGCTCTCGGGCGGCATGAAACAGCGCGTCGCCCTGGCGCGGGTGCTCGCATTCGATCCGAAAGTGCTGCTGATGGACGAGCCCTTTGGCGCGCTCGACGCCCAGACGCGCGAAGCGATGCAGGAAGAACTGATGCGCCTGTGGGAAACCACGCACAAGACCATCGTGTTCGTCACCCACGACATCGAGGAGGCGGTCTACCTCGGCGACCGCGTGGTCGTGCTCACCGCACGGCCGGGGCGCATCCGCGAAGAGGTCTCCATCGACTTGCCGCGGCCGCGCGAGCTCGATGTCAAGAAATCGATGCGCTGCCACGAGTACCGGAACTACATCTGGGACCTGATCCGCAGCGAGTCGACGCGATAGGTGGATTCGTGGAGGCTCAGCCCCGGCGGCGATTGCCGCTCATTGTGGCAGATAGGTCACGTCCACCATTTCTTCGACATGCACCGGCTTTTCCAGCCATCCCAGCTTGGTCTGCATGAATGTAGCAAGCTTCTTCAGGCTTTCCACGTCGACGCGTGCATCGGCATTGCGCTTCCAGTCGGCGTTCTTCAGGTAGACGGGGAGGGGCGTGCGCACGAAGCCGGCCTTGTGGAGATCGGTCTTCGCCTGCGCGGTGTTCGCGAGGTAATACTTCGTGACGGCGACATAATCGGAGAGGAAAGCGCGAACCGCGTCGGGGTTTGCCAGCAGGAATTCTTCGCCGAACCAGATATCCAGCAGCTCGTGGTCGTAGCCGACGGCCTCGACGGCGGTGAAGAGCGGTCGCAACCCGCCCTTGGCGACCTCCGCGGAGTAGAACGGCTCGACGAACGTGCCGGCGTCGACCTTGCCACTGCGCACCGCCTCGCCCATTGCGGGGAATCCCAGCGGCACGACCTTGGTGTCGGTGTCGGGCGTCAGGCCAGCGTTCAGCAAGCCGGCGCGCGCCCACAGGTCGGTGGCGGTCTTGATGCCGACCACGCCGATGGTCCGCCCTTTGAGGTCCTTGACCGACTTGACCGGGCCGTCGTCCTTCGCCATATACGTGGTGCTGAAGTACTGGCTTCCGGCGGCTTCCAGGCAGATGCTGGCGACGATCTTCATGTCGACGCCTTGCGATCGGGCGAAGATCACGGCGAGACCGGGCGCCGTACCGGCGTCGAGCTCGCCCGCCAGGTAGGCCTGGAAGCGCTGCGGGTTGGCCCGGAACAGGATCTGCTTGAGCTGATACTTCTTGCCCTGGTTTGGCGTGAGGTCGGGGCGTGCGCTCATCAGCCACACCTGCTCCTCCGCCGCAAAGCCGCGACCGAACCGGATGAGAGGCGGATCGGCGGCCGCGGCGATCGGAACGTACAGGAACGTCGCGGCGAGCACCGCGATCAGCAAATGCCGGATCGTACTCATCCTATCCTCCTCCTCATCGTGCTCAGACGTAGTACGTCTCGAGCTTTTCCCAGTATACCAATCGGCCGCGCAGAACGATCAACAGCCGGTCGAGCGCGTACCCGAGGATCGCGATGGCGAGCACCACCGCGAGCATGCGGTCTGTCTGCAGCGAGGAGAGCGAATAGATCACGAGATAGCCCAGCCCATCGGCGGAGCTGATCATCTCGGTGATGATCACGACGATCATCGCCACGGGCAGCGCGACGCGAAAGCCGGCGAAGATGAACGGCGCGGTCGCGGGAATCACGATCCGTCTGAAGATGCGCGCAGGGGAGGCGCCCATGTTCTCCGCCGACCAGATCAGGACGCGGCTGACGCTGCGCGCGCCCTGGTACGTGATGATCACGATCGGGTAAAGGCATTCCAGGGAGACCAGGGCGACCTTGGAGAGGCTGCCGATCCCGAACACGAAGATGAAAATCGGGAACAGCGCGAGCTTCGGGACCGCGTACGTCCCGGAGAAAAGCGGATCGAGCAGCGCGGCGGCAAGCGCCGAGCGTCCCATCAGGATGCCGATGGTCACGCCGATGACTGCTGCCAGGGCGAATCCGCCGAGCGCCCGATAGAGTGATACCCATGCTTCGTGGAGCCCGCTCGCGCCCGCGACAAACCGGATGAACTCGTCTCCGATGTTGACGAGCGACGGAAACAGCAGCGGATTCCACAGGCCGCTCCGCGCGGCGAGCTCCCAGGCGACCAGCATCGCTCCGAGCAGGATCAACGATCGCAGCGGGATCACGCGCTCGGCTCCTGCCAGGCGAGCGCGCGCCGCCGCGCGCGCCGCAGCAGAAGGTCGCCCGCGTAGCCGAGGATCGCGATGCTCAGCAGCGAGGTGTACATCAGGTCGAAGCGCAGGCTGTTCTCGGCCTCCTGGATGAGGAATCCCAGGCCGGAGCGCGCATTGATCATTTCGGTGGCGAACATCACGATGAAGGAGAGCGCCAGCGACACCCGCAGACCGGCGAAGACGAGCGGCAGCGCGCTCGGCACCACCACGCGGCTGAAGATGCGCCACTTCCTTGCGCCCATGTTCAGTCCGGACCAGACGAGAATTCGCGGCGTGGACTTGGCACCGTAGTAAGCGTTGATGAACGTGGGATAGAAGCAGGCGAACGAAATGATCAGGATCTTGGACAAATCGCCAATCCCGAACCAGAGCATGAAGAGCGGCAGCATGACGATCTTCGGCACGGGGTAGGTCATGAAGACAGCGGGGCTCAGCATCTCGTCGAACCAGCGGGCCGTGCCAGCGACTAGGCCGAAGGCGACCCCGAGCGCCGAGCCGATGGCGAATCCGGGAAGCGCGCGCATAAGGCTGGCGGCGACATGCTCATAGAGCTCGCGCGTGCCGAGCGCAGCGATGAAGTGCTTCAGGATCTCGACGGGACCGAGCGCGTAGTCGGGCAGGCCCCGCAGCCAGAAGAGCTGCCAGATCGCCAGAACGGCAAGCAGGAGACCAACCCGCGCGATCGGCAATTTGAGACCCACCATCATTCGCACTGATCAAGTCCTGTCACCGGATTCCCGAGCCCGAGCCGGATGCTCGGGACGAAATCCGCGCAGCGACCCATGACCGGCGGAGGTCCCCGACGGTTCGGCCCTGCTCTGCCCACGCACGACTTGACCTCGCCTCCCGATGGAGAATAATCGCAATTCGCGCGCCCAGGGGAGAAGAGGATGAATCGCACGCCACGAAACGAGAACCCGGTGGTGATCGCGGGCGGTGGCATCGGCGGGCTCGCGTGCGCGCTCGGCCTGGCGCAGCGCGGGTTCCGGGTCACCGTGCTCGAGCAGGCGCACGAGTTCGGAGAGCTTGGCGCTGGAATCCAGCTCGGCCCGAACGCGTTCCACGTCTTCGATGCGCTCGGCATCGGCAAGCTCGTCAAGAAGGATGCGGTGCTCATCGAGCGGATCCTCATGATGGACGGTGTCTCGGGCGAGAAGGTGATCGACATCCCCATCGATGCGAGATTCCGCAGCCACTTCGGCAACCCCTACGCGGTCACGCACCGGGCCGACATCCACGGCGCGTTGCTCGAGGGCTGTCGAACAAGTGGGCTGGTCGACTTGCGCACCGACAGCAAGGTGACCGGCTTTCACGTCGAATCCGATGGCGTCGTGGTCCAGCTGGACGGCGGCGCACGCATCGCGGCCGCGGCGCTCGTGGGCGCCGACGGAT
>JBAVOG010000327.1:0-7663 GCA_049691875.1 Burkholderiales bacterium
GGTCCAGGCGTTCGCCCAGCCCCACATCGCGCAACACCGCCGCCGCGCGTTCCCGCGCCTCGCCGGTTGACATCCGGCGGATGCGCAGCGGCATCGCAACATTGTCCAGTGCGGTGAATTCCATGAGCAGATGGTGGAACTGGTAGACGAAGCCCAGCGCCTCGTTGCGCAGTCGACCGCGCTCGACTTCCGAAATCGAGGTCATCGAGCGGCCCTGGATGTCGACTTCGCCGCCGGTGGCCTCGTCGAGTCCTCCGAGCAGGTGCAAAAGCGTGCTCTTTCCCGATCCCGAGGCGCCGACGATGGCGACTACCTCGCCGGCGGCGATCTGCAGGTCCACGCCTTGCAGCACGGGCAGCGGCACGCGACCTTCCGTGAAAGTCTTCCTCAATCCCCGGCACTCGAGCACCGGCGACTCGGGGGGTACCGGCTCACTCATACCGCAGCGCCTCGGCGGGCCGCACCCGCGCCGCACGCCAGCTCGGATAAAGCGTGGCGAGGAATCCAAGCGCGAGCGAGACGGCAGTGATCGCGATCACGTCGCCGCGCTGCAGTTCGGAGGGCAGCTCGTTGATCAGGTAGACGTCCTTGGAGAGGAATTGGATGCTAAGCAGGCGCTCCAGCGCTGGCACCACGACGTCGATGTTGAGCGCGAGCGTGATCCCGCCCACCACGCCGAGCACCGTACCGATCACGCCGATCACCGCTCCCTGGACAACGAAGATCTGCATGATGCTGGCCGGCGTCGCGCCCAAGGTCCGCAGAATGGCAATGTCCGCCTGCTTGTCCGTCACGGCCATCACGAGCGTCGACACCATGTTGAACGCGGCCACCATCACGATCAGGGTCAGGATGATGAACATCATCGTCTTCTCGATCTGCACGGCGCGGAAGAAATTCGCGTGGCTGCGCGTCCAGTCGCTGACGAAATAATTCGGTCCGAGCGTCTGCAGAATCTCGCGCCCGACCTCCCGCGCAAGGAAGAGATCGTCCAGCTTCAATCGCACCCCGGACACTTTCTCGCCCAGCCGATACAGACGCTGCGAATCCTGCATGTGGATGAGCGCGAGTCCGTTGTCGTACTCGAAGAATCCGACCTCGAAGACTCCCACCACCCGGAATTGCTTCAGCCGGGGAATCACGCCAGCCGGCGTGACCAGTCCCTGCGGCGCGATGAGCGTGACCTGGTCGCCGGGAAGCACGCGCAGGGCGCGCGCGAGATCGGCGCCCAGCACGATGCCGAATTCGCCCGGCTTGAGCGCCGAAAGCGCCCCGGCGGACGTCTTCGCTGCGAGATCGGCGACACGGCTTTCCAGCTCGGGGACGATTCCACGGACCAGCGCTCCCCGCACGACATCGCCGTTGGCAAGCAGCCCTTGCCCGTTCACGAATGGCGCTGCGGCGAGCACGTGCGGCAACCCGGCAGTGCGTTCCGCCACGCTCTGCCAGTCGGCCAGCTCCCCGCCGGGGCCGGTGATCTGCACGTGCGACGCCACGCTCAGGATGCGGGTGCGCACCTCTCTCTGAAAGCCGTTCATCACGGACAGCACGACGATCAGGGCCGCCACGCCGAGTGCGATACCGAGCATCGACGCGAGCGAGATGAACGAGATGAAGTGATTGCGTCGCTTGGCGCGCGTATAGCGGAGGCCCACGACGAATTCGTAGCGCATGCCGCCGAAGTGTGCCATACGGCAGGGAAACGCTGCTAGACTGCTGCGTCGCCATGAACGTGCACCTGGTCGTTCCCGAGCTCTTTCCCGATCCGGAGCGAGGCGACGCGCAGATTTCCGATACGCGTGCCGTCGCGCTCGAGATGCTGTTCGCCCGTGGCCGGCGCAGGTCGGAACCGGGCGCCACGCTGGAGGCGTGGCTGCTCGGCGCATTCGCGATCGCACGGCAGTCGGACTGGCCGGCTGCACCCTATTCGCTCATCGCGGACGACGGTGAGCCGAACAGCGCCTGGTGGCTGCGCGCCGATCCGGTCTACCTGCGCGCCGACCGCGATACGGTGCTTTTCTCTGACCTGGAGCTCACCGACATCGCACCCGACGAAGCGGCATCGCTCGCCGCAAGCCTGAATGCTCATTTCGCCGCGACCGGCATCACCATTCATCCACGCCGCTCGAATCGCTGGTACGTACGCGTCGATCGGGACCCGGCGATGTGTGCTCCGCCACTGGCCGACATTCGCGGCCAGCCGTTGCTCGCCCACATGCCGGACGGGCCGGAAGGCGGGTCCTGGCGATCCATCCTCAACGAGATGCAGATGCTCCTGCACGAGCATCCGGTCAATCAATCCCGTGAAGCGCGCGGTGCTGCGACCGTCAACGGCCTCTGGCTCTGGGGTGCAGGACGGATCGCGGGGGCGCCTCGCACGGTCTACGCGCGCATGACGGCGGACCATCCGGTCGCGAGGGGATTGGCCCTGGCGGCCGGCAAGCGTCCAACGCCGCTACCCAGCTCCGCCCGGGAGTGGCTCGAAAGTGCCGGAAGATCGGGAGACCAGTCGGCGGGGGTCGAGGCGGTCGTTCTCGATTCGCTCCGCGCGCCCGCTGCCCATGGGGATGTCGCGGCCTGGCGGACCGAGCTCGAGGCGCTCGAACGAGACTGGTTCGCGCCCCTGCTCACCGCGCTCCGCTCGGGAAGCATCGGCATGATCACGCTCCATGCGCCGGGAATCGCACGTACCAGCGTGGCCGAGACGACGCGTCAGGATCTGCGCTGTTTCTGGCGCAGGCGCCGGCCGCTCGCAACCTACGCGGCATGAGCGCGATCACTACCCGCGCGGTTCCGCAGCGTGAGCTCCACATGCTCATCCAGCATGGCGTTCATCCTCTGCTAGCGCGGATCCTGGTCGCACGCGGCGTTCGCACGAAGGCGGATATCGAATACGGACTCGGCTCGCTCCTCCCGCCCGGCGCGATGAAAAATGCCGAGCAGGCGGGCGAGCTGCTTGCCGATCACATTGAATCCGGCAAGCGGCTGCTGATCGTCGCCGATTACGACTGCGACGGCGCGACCGCCTGCGCCATTGGCGTGCGCGCCCTGCGTGCAATGGGCGCCAAAGTCGACTATCTCGTCCCGAATCGCTTCGAGACCGGTTACGGCTTGTCGCCGCAGGTCGTCGAGATCGCCACACCGCGCGCGCCCGACCTGATCATCACCGTGGACAACGGGATCGCCAGCGTGGAAGGCGTGGCCGAAGCGCGGCGTCGCGGCATCGCAACGCTCGTCACGGACCATCATCTGCCGGGCGATATGCTTCCGGACGCCGCCTGCATCGTCGACCCCAATCAGCCCGGCGACGAATTTCCGAGCAAATCGGCAGCGGGCGTGGGCGTGATGTTCTACGTCATGCTCGCCACCCGCGCCGCGCTGCGCCGCCGCGGCGCGTTCGCAACGCGCGACGAACCGAATCTTGCCGGCTTGCTCGACCTGGTCGCCCTCGGAACGGTGGCCGACGTCGTGAAGCTCGATCACAACAACCGGATACTGGTGAGCCAAGGGCTCGCTCGAATCCGCTCGGGACGCACGCAGGCGGGTATCGGGGCCCTGTTCGCCGTGGCCGGCCGCGACATGCGGCGCGCGGGCACGTTCGATCTCGGCTTCGCGGTCGGTCCGCGACTGAACGCGGCCGGGCGCCTCGCGGACATGGGCCTCGGGATCGAGTGCCTGATCACCGACGACACGGCGCGCGCGCTCAACATTGCGCAGGAGCTCGACGCGCTGAACCGCGAGCGGCGCGGACTCGAGGCGAGCATGCAGCGCGATGCCGATACGCTGCTTGCGAGCCTGGACGTCGGCCAGGCCGCGGCAGTGTGTCTTTTCGACGAGACGTGGCACCAGGGTGTCGTCGGGCTGCTCGCGTCGCGCGTGAAGGATCGCGTGCACCGACCCGTGTTCGCGTTCGCGTTGGCCGGATCGGGCGAATTGCGGGGCTCCGGGCGGTCCGTGCCGGGCTTACACCTGCGCGACGCACTCGACCTCGTGTCCAAGCGTGCGCCAGGTCTGCTGATTCGTTTTGGCGGGCATGCCGCGGCGGCGGGACTCACTCTGCGCGCGGACGGACTGGACGAATTTCGCGCGCTGATCGATGCGTCGGTCCGCGAGATGGTGGACCCGGGAACGCTTTCGCGGATCGTCGAGACGGATGGCTCGCTCGAGGTCGCCTACGCAATCCTCGATGTCGCGCGCATGCTGAGTGGCGAAGTCTGGGGGCAAGGATTTCCGCCGCCGCTCTTCCTGGACGATTTCACCGTGGAAAATCAGCGAATCGTCGGGGAGAAACACCTGAAGCTGCGCCTCTCGCGCGCGGGGCAGCGCTTCAACGCGATGCTGTTCAGGCACGACACCCCGCTCCCGGCCCGAATGCGGGGTGCATACCGGCTCACGGTCGATGAGTTCAACGGTGCGCAGTCCCTGCAGCTCACCCTGGAGCACTGCGAGGGTCTCGAAGAGTGAACCGCAATGCTTACTCACATTCGTTGAGATGCGCTATACCCTGCAGTATCCTTCCGCGCAGGATCTTCGCGGGCGTGCAACAGGGGGTGGAGATGGAGCGCAAGCGCGTCAATTCGAGCCGGATTCGCGCGGTGGGCTATGACCCGAGGGAACGCGTGCTCGAGGTGGAGTTCAGCGATGGCCGGGTCCTCGCCTATTCCGGCGTATCACAGGAGATTCACCGCCAGTTCATGGCTGCGCCGTCGCCCACCAGCTTCTTCGAGGACAAGATCGAAGAGGATTTCTCCCCCCGGCGCTGACCACGCAGAGGTCCTGCCCCGATGGATGCGCCGCGCGGGACGCAGATGTCTGCATGCAGCGCGTCATGCCTCCGCCCCGCCATTTCGCTACACTCGCGCGCTCTGACCCCACAACCATAAGATAGACATGACGCCTCTCATCCGAAAAGTCCTTTCCACGCTCGGCACGCGGACCACGGTGCCCTTCCGGGTCGGTTTTGCGGACGGATCGAGCTATCAGAATGTTCCAGGGAATCCCGCATTCGACCTGCGCTTCAAGACGAACGGCGCGCAATGGAACGCCGTGGTCAACGGGCACATTGGCTTCCTCGAGTCCTATTTCGATCAATCGATCGATATCGACGGCGACTTCGCCGCGCTTTTCAAGGTCGCCTTCGAGAGCCGTTTCTCACACGGACAGACGCTGTCGGTCAACGTCCGCAACCGCTGGCACGAGTTCCGATTCTCGAACCGCACCATCGAGCAGGCCCGGATCAACGCGCGATTCCACTACGGGCTGGGGGCGGATTTCTACAGCCAGTGGCTCGATCTTCCGCTCCGGATGTACACCTGTGCGTACTGGAAGGAAGGCACGCGTACGGTCGAGGAAGCCCAGGCAAACAAGATCGAGCATGTGTGCCGCAAGATTCGCCTGCAGCCCGGCCAGGAAGTGATCGACATCGGAACCGGTTTCGGCGGCTTCATGTTCCACGCGGTCGAGAACCACGGCGTCCACGGCACCGCGCTGAATATCACGACCGAACAGGTGGATTGGTTGCGCGAGGAGGTCTCGCGCCGCAACCTCGCCGACCGAATCCGCGTTCGCGAGGCCGATTTCCGTGAAGTGGATCGCCAGTACGACAAGGTCGTGTCCATCGGCGTGCTCGAGCACGCCGGGCGTGACCGGGTTTACGAAGTGGTCAAGGCGCACGCCGACTTTCTGAAGCCCGGCGGGCTCGGCATGTTGCACTTCATCGGGCATCTCGGCATGCGACCGACGGAGTTCTACATCCGCAAGCACGTGTTTCCGGGCGGTTGGATTCCCAGTCTCGCCGAAACGATTACCGCGATGGAGGCGTGCGGGCTCGAGGTGGTGGACATCGAGAACCTGCGCCGCCACTACGCCCTGACGCTCGACGCGTGGTCCGAGCGGTTCGATCGCAACTGGGAGACGATCCGTGCGCTCGATCCGCAGAAATTCGACGAGCGGTTCCGGCGCGTATGGCGCACCTACCTCTACGGCTGTGCGGAAATGTTCCGGTCCGACCATTGCGACACGAATCTCTACCAGATCGTATTCAGCAAGGGCAACGTGAACCGCCAGAGCTATCCGATGAGCCGGGCGTTTCTCTACGACGACTCCGGCGACCGCAAGTCGGTTGCCCCGGTGCCGCGCGCAGCGTAGGGCGCGATGGACACGTTTGGCGACCGGAAGGCCCGCCTCGCCCAGGGGTTCGGCGCCGCCGGCGCCGGCGACGCGCCGATTCGCCTTGCCAAGGACACGTCCAATCTCTTCCGCGATCGCGCCCAGGGACCACGCCGGCGATTGGACGTTCGGGAATTCCGTAACGTGCTCGAGGTCAATCCGGCGAACCGCTTGGTCGATGTCGAGGGGATGACGCCCTACGACGCTCTCGTCGATGCGACCCTCGCGCACGGGCTCATGCCGAGCGTGGTCCCCCAGCTGAAGTCGATCACGATCGGCGGTGCCATCGCCGGAGTGGGCATTGAATCTTCGTCGTTCCGGTACGGGCTGGTGCATGAGGGGATCGACGAGCTCGAGGTGCTGCTGGGCGACGGATCGGCTGTGATCGCGCGACCCGACAACGCGCACAGCGATCTCTTCCACGGTATCCCCAACTCGTACGGCACCCTCGGATACGTGCTGCGCGCCAGGGTGAATGCCATCCCGGTGAAGCCGTTCGTCCGGCTCACGCACATCCGTCATGCCGAGGCGGGTGCGTTCTTCTCCGATCTGGCGCGACGCTGCGAATCGGACGCCGACTTCGTGGACGGCGTGGTGTTCGGGCCGACGGAACAGGTGATATCGGTCGGTCGCTTCGTCGACACGGCGCCCTATACCAGCGATTACACCTACGAGCGCATCTACTATCGCTCGCTCCGCGAACGTGAAGAAGACTATGTCACGACCCACGACTACATCTGGCGCTGGGACACGGACTGGTTCTGGTGCTCGAAGAATCTGCACGCGCAAATTCCGGTCGTGCGCCGCCTCCTCGGCCGCACGCGGCTGAACTCCGTTTTCTACACCCGCGTCATGCGCTGGAACGCGCGCGTCGGGATCACGCGCCGGCTCGACCGGCTGCTCGGCAAGCATCCCGAATCCGTGATCCAGGACGTCGACATCCCGATCGCGCGCGCGCCCGAGTTTCTCGAGTTCTTTCAGCGCGAGATCGGCATCCTCCCCGTCTGGATCTGCCCGTTCCGCTCGCCGCGCGCCCATGCCCGCTGGCCACTCTTTCCCGTCGATCCGGGGACGCTCTACGTCAACTTCGGCTTCTGGGACGTGGTCCGGCCGGACGAGCCGCACCCGGCAGGGCACTTCAATCGCCTGATCGAGCGGAAGGTGCAGGAACTCGGCGGAATCAAGTCACTCTACTCCGACTCCTACTTCACGGAGCAAGAGTTCTGGGCCATCTACGACAAGACCGCCTTCGCTGCCCTGAAGCAAAAATACGACCCGAACGGCGCGTTCAAGAATCTCTACGAAAAAACGGTCCTCAAGGAGTAATCTGGGTTGTCAGCTGAGCAAGATCCGTGGAACGGAACAAACAGGAGGGAACCGCCTGGTTCCTTCCCGTTACCCTCCTTCCCGGCGCGTCATCGCTTGGGACACGCCGACCCCTCCCGATCAAGTCTGAACCACCCCGTCGGGCCGCGCCCGACACCCCTCCTTGAAA
>JBAVOG010000328.1:0-18573 GCA_049691875.1 Burkholderiales bacterium
CAAGCTCGCCGCCGGACACGATGTCGAATCCCGATCCGAGCCGCGCAAACAAGTCGAGGATCGCCAGATTCGAATTGGCCTTCATCGCGTAGCAGATCAGGTGGTCGCGCCCCTCGAGCGCCGCATCGAATGCCCGATAGGAAGCTTCCAGGGCGGCGCGCGAATAGATGAAGCAAGGCGTCCCGAATTGCGCGGCGATTGCGGGGAGCGCAATGGATTCCGCGTGCAGAGTCCCGTCGCGCCGGGCGAAGACGCTCATCGGCGAGTCACTGCGGTTTCTTTTTCGCTTCGGCGGAGGCGTCCGAGCCGGGCGGCGGAAGATACAGCGGGCCTCGGGTGCCGCAAGCCTGGAGAAGCAGGGCGAGCATGGTGACGAAGAGCGCGATGACGAGCGTGTGGCGCATGGCGGGTCGTGGAACCGCCCATGCTACACGACACCCACCCTGACGCGAACCCTAGAACAATTGATTGCGGACCCGGTCGATGAGGCGCGTGCCGCCGTTCGGTACCGGAACGGGAGCGTCGGGTGGGGGTGGCATGTTCTCGCGATAGAAGTACTCGGGTTGGCCGGTCTCCGGCGACTGCATCCCCGTCGCCGGATCGATCTTCACGGTCACCACGCCTTCCGGCGGATCGGCCGCCATTTCCGGCACGCCCTTGAGCGCAGCGGCCATGTAGCCCATCCAGATCGGCAACGCGGCCCGCGCGCCGGTTTCGTTCTTGCCGAGCTTTTTCGGCTGGTCGAAGCCGATCCAGGCAATGGCCACCAGGGTCGGCTGGTACCCGGCGAACCAGGCGTCCACGTTGTCGTTCGTGGTGCCCGTCTTCCCCGCGAGATCGTTACGCCCGAGCGCGTTGGCGCGCGCGCCGGTGCCATAGCGCACCACATCGTGCAGCAGGCTGTTCATGATGAAGGCGTTGCGAATGTCGATGACGCGCAGCGATTCGTCGCCGGCGCGCGCCGGTTGCGCCTGGGCGAGCAGATTGCCCCGGTCGTCCACGATGCGCTCGATGAGGTAGGGATCGACAAGATAACCGCCGTTCGCGAACACCGCGTATGCGCGCGCCATCTGCCACGGAGTGACCGATCCCGCGCCCAGCGCCATGGTGAGATACGGCGGATGCCGTGCGGCATCGAAGCCGAAGCGTCTTATGAAGTCCTGCGCGTATTGCGTGCCGATCGACTGAAGCACGCGTATCGATACCATGTTCTTCGACTTGGCCAGTGCGGTGCGCAGCCGCATCGGGCCCTCGTACGTATCCTCGTAGTTCTTGGGCTCCCAGACCTGTCCGCCGGTCTGTTCCGCCTCGACCACCACGGGTGCGTCGTTGATGACCGTCGCAACGGTGAAGCCTTTTTCCAGCGCGGCCGAATAGATGAAGGGCTTGAAACTCGAGCCGGGCTGGCGCCACGCCTGCGTCACGTGGTTGTACTTGTTCCGGTTGAACTCGAATCCTCCCACCAGGGCCCGCACGGCGCCCGTGATCGGGTCGAGCGCGACGATCGCGGCTTCGGCCTCCGGAAGCTGAACGATCTCCCAGGCATCCCGGGCGAGCTTGTGAACGCGGACGACGGCACCGCGCCGTATCCGGCGATTCGGGGGTGCCTTGGCATCCAGCGCGGATGAAGGAAAGCGCAGCCCCTCGCCTTTGACGACAATCGTCTCCCCGCCGCGAAGATAGGCGCGCACCTCTTTCGGGTTCGCCTGCAGCACCACGGCCGCCCTGATGTCGTCGAAGTCCGAGAACTCGTGCAGGGTGTCCTCTAGGGTGTCCTCGCCGGCGTCCGCAGGCAACTCGACGAAGCTTTCCGGACCGCGATAGCCGTGGCGGCGCTCGTAGTCGAGAATACCCTGGCGCAGCGCGCGATAGGCAGCCTCCTGATCGCGCTTGGTAATCGTCGTGTACACGCGCAGTCCGCTCGTGTACACCTCGTCCGGGTAGCGGTCGTAGAGCACTTGACGCACCATTTCGGCGACGTACCCGGCATGCACCGAGAAGTCGTCGAAGTCGCGGCGCACCACGAGGGGCTGGGCCTGGGCCGTCGTGAACTGCTCCTCGGTGATATATCCGAGCTCGCGCATGCGACGCAGCACGTAGAGCTGCCGCTCCTTGGCGCGCCGGGGATTCACGACCGGATTGAACGAGGAAGGCGCCTTGGGCAGCCCGGCCAGCATGGCGGCTTCCGCGAGGCTCACATCGGCAAGGGCGCGCCCGAAATAGATTTGTGCGGCCGCGGCGAATCCATACGCGCGCTGTCCGAGGTAGATCTGGTTGATATAGATCTCGAGGATCTCGTCCTTGGTGAGGCCGGCCTCGATCTTGAACGCCAGCAGGGCTTCGTAGGCCTTGCGGGTCAGCGTCTTCTCGCTCGACAGGAAGAAGTTTCGGGCCACCTGCATGGTGATGGTGCTCGCCCCCTGTCGCTTGCCCCCCGCGAGAAGGTTGGAGTACGCTGCCCTCATGACACCGACATAATCGACGCCCTGATGGCGGTAGAACCGCTCGTCTTCGGCGGCGAGGATGGCCTGCCTCATTACCTCGGGAACCTCATCTATACGCACGACTGCCCGGCGCTCCTCGCCGAACTCGCCGATGAGCGCGCCGTCGGCCGTATAGACACGCAGCGGAATCTTGGGCTGGTAGGCGGTAAGGACCTCGATCGAGGGGAGGTTCGGATAGGCGAGAAGGACCACGAACCCGGCCAGCGCCGCGCCGACCACTGCCACGCCGGTCAGCAGTGCCAGCGGGAACGCCAGCAGGCGGAACCACCGCAAGGAGGGGATCGTTTTCGGGTTCAAGAGGGCGCCATTATAGGCATTCCATAGGCATTTCGGAGGACCAGGCCCCCCCGGACAAACGTGAAAAATTTGCTTGCCCCCCCTAATACTTGTTGCTAGGATTTGATGCAAACTATACGAACCGCGCCTAACCGACCGTACCTAAAGGGGTTTTCCCTTGCCGCTTGATATCTTCAAGCCCAAAGCGCCACCGCTCTTTGGGATGGACATCAGTTCCTCCGCCGTCAAGATGGTGGAGCTCGCCGACGCCGGAAAAGGCGGATATCGCGTCGACCGTTACGCGATCGAGGCGCTCGCAAAAGATTCGGTGATCGATGGCAACATCGCGAATCTCGAGACGGTCGCCGAGACCGTGCGGCGCTGCTGGAAGAAGCTCGCCACGCGCACCAAGAACGTGGCGATCGCGCTGCCGACGGCGGCGGTGATCACGAAGAAGATCATCGTGCCCGCGGGCCTGCGCGAGGAAGAGCTCGAGCTTCAGGTCGAGGGCGAGGCGAACCAGTACATCCCGTTCGCGCTCGACGAGGTGAATCTCGATTTTCAGGTGGTGGGCCCGGCCCCCTCGAGTCCCGAGGAAGTGGAAGTGCTGATCGCTGCCTCCCGCAAGGAGAAGGTCGAGGATCGCGTGGCGGTGGCCGAGGCGGCCGGTCTGAAAGCGCTCGTGATGGACGTCGAGTCCTACGCCATGCAGACCGCCTTCGAGCTCATCCGGCAGCAACTGCCGAACGAGGGGGTCGATCAGAACGTTGCGGTGGTCGACATCGGCGCCGCGATCATGAACATCACCATATTGCGCAACGACCAGGGCGTCTACACCCGCGAGCAGGCGTTTGGCGGCAACCAGCTTACCCAGGACATTGCGCGCCATTACGGGCTGTCGCAGGAAGAGGCCGAGAACGCCAAGCGGTCGGGCGGATTGCCCGACAGTTTCGAGGTGGAGGTGCTGCGGCCCTTCATGGAGAACGCCGCCCTCGAGATCCAGCGGGCGATGCAGTTCTTTTTCACGTCCACCCAGTACAACTCCGTCGAGCATGTCCTGCTCACCGGCGGGACGTCCACCCTGCCGGGTATGGAAGACGTCGTGAGCACGCGCGTGCGCATCAACACCATGGTTGCGAACCCCTTCGCGAACATGTCCATCAGCCCGCGGATCCAGCTGAAGCGGCTCATCTCCGATGCGCCCGCGCTCATGATCGCGTGCGGCTTGGCGATGCGGAGGTTCGACGAATGATTCGCGTCAATCTATTGCCGCACCGCGAGGTGCGGCGCAAGGCGAGCCGCCGCCAGCTGGTCGTCATGGCCGTCATGGTGGCGGTGGTGGGAATCGCGCTCGCCGCGCTGGTTCACGGAGTGATTGCGGGCTACGTCGCGGTTCAGAACGATCGGAACGAATTCCTGAAGAAAGAGAACGCGAAGCTCGACAAGGAGATCGCCGAGATCAAGAAGCTGAAGGACGAGATCGCCGCGCTGCTCGCCCGCAAGCAGATCATCGAGACCCTGCAGAACGACCGGTCGCGAGCCGTCAATCTCCTGGAGACGCTCGTGCGCCGGACGCCCGACGGCGTCTACATCAAGTCCCTCACGCAGAAGGGCCTGCGAGTAAAGGTCACCGGATACGCTCAGTCGAACGCCCGGGTGTCGGCATTCATGCGCAACCTGCAGGGTTCCGAGGTGCTCGAGAACTCCGCCACGTCGCCGCAGCTCGTCGAGATCAAGGCATCGAACGTGAACAACAAGCGGCTCTCCGAATTCAGCCTTGACTTCAGCATGAAGCCCCCGACGCCGCTCGTCGAAGAGGGCAAGAAACCCGCGCCTGGCGCGCCCGCGAAGAAGGGCTGACGAAAAATGAACGACCTTCTCGCACAATTCAGAAACCTCGACGCCCGCGATCCCGGGAGCTGGCCTCCGCTGCCCAAGTTCGCACTGCTCGTTGCGCTGCTTGTCGGCATTCTCGTCGCTGCGTACTTCTTCGACTGGCAGGATCAGCTCGACGCGCTCGAAGCCGGGCGCCAGCAGGAGGTCAAGCTCAAGGACGAGTACAAGGCCAAAAAGGCACAGGCGGTCAATCTTGACCTGCATCGCCAGCAGCTCCAGGAGATCGAGAGCTCGTTCGGCGCCCTGCTGAAGCAACTGCCCAACAAGTCGCAGATGGAAGCACTGCTGGTCGATATCAACCAGGCGGGACTGGGACGCGGATTGCAGTTCGAGCTCTTCCGGCCGGCACCTCAGGAGTCGGTCAAGGAGTTCTACGCGGAGCTTCCGATCACGGTCCGCATCACCGGCAACTATCACGACATGGGCGCCTTCGCGAGCGACATCGGCCAGCTGCCGCGGATCGTGACGCTGAATGATCTCAATCTGTCGGTCAACAAGGACGGCAATCTGTCTCTTGATACGACCGCCAAGACGTTCCGCTATCTGGACGAAGAAGAGATTGCGGAACAGCGCAAGGCGGCGAAGGCGGCAAAGGCAGGGAAGCGGTGATGAGAGCGCTACTCGTTGCAGCGGTGGCTGTCATAGTCGCCGGCGGGCTCGCCGGCTGTGAAGGCGGCGAGCATTCCGATCTGAAGGCGGAACTCGACCAGATGTCGCGCGGCCTGCCGCGCCGCGTCGCGCCATTGCCCCAGGTCAAGCCGTATCAGCCCGTCCCCTACGAGGCGTTCGATCTGCCCGATCCTTTCGGACCGGCCAAGATCGAGCTCGCACAGAAAGGCGCGCCCGGTGCGGCGGGCGACAACAAACTGAAGCCCGATCTCACGCGTGCGAAGGAACCGCTCGAGGCCTATCCGCTCGAGTCGGTCAAGATGGTCGGTACGCTGACGCGCGAGAGACGCAACTTCGCCTTGATCAAGGCGGATTCCGGGCTCTACCGCGTACGGGTTGGCAACTATGTAGGACAGAACTTCGGGGTGATCACCAACATCACCGAAGGTGAGGTCACATTACGCGAGCTGGTCCAGGACTCCGCGGGAGACTGGACAGAGCGCGAGAGCTCCCTGCTCCTGCAGGAAGCCGGCCGGTCGACGGAGGCAAAATAAATGAGCAGGCTCAGGGAAATGGTACCTTACCTTCTGGTCGCTACCTTGGCGTTTCTCGCGCCAGCGGTGGTTAATGCGCAGGGCGCGCCCAACAGCATCAATGCGCTCAACGTCACGAGTCAGGGCGGGCGGACGTTGCTTCGACTGACGCTCAATGAGCCGCTCAAGAATCCGCCGGCCAGCTTCACGGTCGCCAATCCGGCCCGGATTGCGTTCGACTTCCCGAATACGATCAACGCGCTGGCCCGTGCGAACCAGGAGGTGAACGAGGGCGAACTGCGCAGCGTGAATCTGGTGCAGGTCGGCGATCGGACGCGCCTGGTACTGAACCTCAAGACGGTGGTGACGTACGAGACTCAGGCCGAGGGCAATACGCTGACCATCTCGCTCGCCGCAGTGCCCGGTGCGGCGTCTCGCACTGCCAGTGACCGGACGGTTCGCTTCGCGGAGGGTACCGCGGACGACAAGCACAGCCTGCGCGACGTCGACTTCCGCCGCGGCAAGAGTGGCGAGGGTCGGGTCGTCGTCGAGCTTTCGGATACCAGCACGGGTATCGACATCCGGCAGCAGGGCCAGACGCTCGTCGTCGATTTTCTCAAGACGACGCTCCCGGACAACCTTCGCAAGCGGCTCGACGTAACCGATTTCGCCACGCCCGTCACCGTGATCAGCACGTTCCAGCAGGGCGACAACACCCGCATGGTGATCGAGCCCAGGGGGCTGTGGGAGCACAACGCCTATCAGACGGACACCCAGTTCGTCATCGAGGTGAAGCCGGTCCAGTACGACCCGAACAAGCTGGTGCAGGGGTCGCGGGGCGGCTACAAGGGAGAGAAGCTCTCGCTTAACTTCCAGAACGTCGAGGTTCGCAGCGTTCTGAACGTGATCGCGGACTTCACGGATCTGAACATCATCACCAGCGACACCGTGCAGGGCAACCTCACGCTGCGGCTGAAGGACGTCCCGTGGGATCAGGCGCTCGATATCATCCTGCAGACGCGCGGTCTCGACATGCGCAAGAACGGCAACGTGGTGTGGATCGCGCCGCGTGACGAGCTCGCGACCAAGGAGAAACTCGAGCTCGAGGCAAAGCAGCAGATCTCGGAGCTCGAGCCTCTGCGCACCGAGACTTTCCCGCTCAACTTCGCCAAGGCCGAGGTGATTGCGAAGCTGCTGTCCGGCCAGAGTCAAGGTAGCACGTCCGCCCAGAGAATCCTGTCCAAGCGTGGCAGTGCCAGCTGGGATGATCGGACGAATCAGCTCTTCGTGCAGGACATTCCGTCCCGGCTCGACGAGGTGCGCAAGCTGATTGCGCAGACCGACATCCCCGTGCGACAGGTACAGATCGAGGCGCGGATCGTGGAAGCTGGCGACAACTTCACCCGGACGCTCGGCGCGCGGCTGGGCTACAACGTCCCGACGGCTGCGGGCGCCTCGCCACTCTTCGGCAGTCCGAACAAGGCGATCATCGGCGGTTCGCTGAGCAGCGCGGCCGCCGCCAGCGGTCAGCCCGTCGTAGTCAACCCGGCCATTCCGCTGAACCAGATGGTCAACTTGCCGGCGACGCTCTCGCAGCAGCAGTCGGGCCAGCAGGCCGGTCAATTTTCGATGGTGCTTTTCAACAGTGCGGCGACGCGCTTCGTGAACCTCGAGATCACCGCGCTGGAGAGCGACGGGCGGGGTAAGACCATCTCGAGTCCGCGGGTCGTGACGGCGAACCAGGTGGAGGCCCTCATCGAGCAGGGAACCGAGCTGCCCTATCAGCAGGCGACTTCGAGCGGCGCGACCAGCATCTCCTTCCGCAAGGCGACCCTGTCGCTCAAGGTCCGGCCCCAGATCACGCCCGACGGCAACGTCGTGCTGGACGTGGACGTCAACAAAGACAACGTCGGTATCCAGACTCCGGCCGGTTTCGCGATCGACACCCGGCACGTCAAGACCTCGGTGTTGATCGAGAACGGCGGTACGGTGGTGATCGGCGGCATCTACATCCAGGAGCAGCGCAACGACGTGAACAAGGTTCCGCTGCTCGGCGACCTGCCGGGCCTGGGGCCGTTGTTCCGAAACACTCTGCGCACCGACAACAAGACCGAGTTGCTGGTGTTCCTTACGCCGCGCATAGTAGAAGATAGGCTGACGGTGCGGTAAAGGAAGTCGCAATACGTCGCAACAAAGAGCCGGCTCTGCGCCGGCTCTTTGTTTTTCAGGCTCCGTTCGGTGCGCGGCGTAAGGATACAAACAGGGGGAAACCGGCTGGTTTCCCCCCGTTGCCCCCCTTCCCGCTACGAGCAGTCCGCGGAGCGGTGGGTGTTGCTTTCTTTGTAGTTTCCCCTCCTTTTCAAGGGTGAGCTGGGAATTCGAGAACGTGCCTGCGCACGTTCGAGCCAGCGAGCGCCCGAAGCGTCCCCGCTTCGGGCGGGGCGGGGTGGTTTAGGGCGGTCCTATTCGCACCCGCGTCGGCCAAGCGCCGGTAGCCCGCTGCTAGAATGGGCCCATGCAATCAAGCAGAAACCTCTTCCTCGTCGGGCTGATGGGCGCCGGGAAGACCACGGTCGGACGCCAGCTGGCGCGGCGGCTCGGGAAGCGCTTCCGGGACAGCGATCAGGAGATCGAGGAACGCACCGGGGTGAAGGTGGCCACCATCTTCGAGATCGAGGGCGAAGCGGGATTTCGCGCGCGCGAGTCGCGCGTGATCGAGGAACTCGCCGAGGCGGAGGACGTCGTGCTCGCGACCGGAGGGGGCGTGGTGCTCGATCCCGGCAATCGCGCCCTGCTGGCCGCGCACGGCTTCGTGATCTACCTGCGCGCGTTGCCGCGCGATTTGTGGCAACGCACGCGCCACGACAAGTCGCGTCCGCTGCTGCAGGGCGTGGATCCGCTTGCGCGCCTCGAGGAGCTGTACGCAGTACGTGATCCGCTCTATCGCGAGATCGCGGATCTCGTGATCGACACGGGTCGCCAGAGCGTCGGTCCCCTGGTCACGCGCGTCCTTGCCGAACTGCCCGACGAATGCAAACTGTCCGCATAGCGCTCGGCGAGCGCGGCTACGACATTCACATCGGCGCGGAGCTGCGCGCGCAGACCGAATTGATCGCGAGGGTCCTGCCGCATCCGCGCGTCGCCGTTGTGAGCAACGCAACCGTGGCGCCGCTCTACCTCGAGCCCCTCCGCAAGGCGTTGCACGCCGCGAGCGTGGACGTCGTGGCGGTGGTGCTGCCGGACGGCGAAGCGCACAAGAACTGGAGCACATTGCAGCTCGTCTTCGACGCTCTGCTCGCCAATCGCTGCGACCGCCAGACTACCGTCATTGCCCTGGGGGGCGGCGTCGTCGGAGACATCGCAGGGTTTGCGGCGGCCACCTATCAGCGGGGGATTCCCTTCATCCAGATACCGACGACGCTGCTTGCCCAGGTGGACTCGTCGGTCGGCGGCAAGACGGGTATCAACCACCCGCTCGGCAAGAACATGATCGGGGCGTTTCATCAGCCGCTCGTGGTCATCGCCGATATCGATACCCTGCGCACGCTGCCAGACCGGGAACTGCGCGCGGGCATTGCCGAGGTCATCAAGCACGGCGCGATCCGCGATGCAGCGTTGTTTGTCTGGCTGGAGGACAACATGGCGGCGCTGCTTGCGCGCGATCCGGTCGCACTCGCGCACGCGGTACGCCGCTCGGTCGAGATCAAGGCAGACGTCGTGGCGCGCGACGAACGCGAAACGGGACTTCGCGCACTGCTCAACTTCGGTCACACGTTTGGGCACGCGATCGAGAGCGCCATGGGATATGGCGAGTGGCTGCACGGCGAGGCCGTTGCGGCAGGCATGGTCATGGCGGGGGATCTTTCGTACCGTCTGGGGCGAATTGACGCGGAGGGTCGCGATCGACTGCGTGCGCTCGTACAGCGCGCGGGACTTCCGGTGTCTCCTCCGCCCGGGCTCGACCCCGACCGTATCCGCACGCTGATGAACGTCGATAAGAAGGCAAAAGCCGGGCGCATCCGCCTGATTCTGCTGGAGAGCCTGGGCTCCGCCACTATCGTCGAGGACACGCCCGAGGACGCTCTGCGGGCCGCATTGACCGCCGCTGCCGCGGGCTAGACGGGTCCTCTCAGGCGCGCACCCGCCGCGCTAACGTCTTGAGGCGGCAGCGAATCATCGGTATAGTTACTGGTTCCGCCGTGAATTTCGCACGCTTCTTGTGCGGTGCACGAGCGGTTTGCCCAGCGAGGTGAAACGTGGAACGACCGGCCCAACTTCCGCACCGCCAGGGGATGTACGACCCCGCCCGCGAGCACGACGCGTGCGGGGTCGGCTTCATTGCGCACATCAAGGGCCGCAAGAGCCATTCCATCGTCGAGCAAGGATTGCGCATCCTCAAGAATCTCACCCACCGCGGTGCGGTCGGGGCTGATCCGAAGGCAAGCGACGGCGCCGGCATCACGATTCAGGTTCCGGACAAGCTCTTTCGCGAGGAATTGGGCAAGCAGGGCGTGCACTTGCCGCCTGCGGGGCAGTATGGCGTCGGCATGGTGTTCCTGCCGCAGGAGCCGGCCTCGCGCATAGCATGCGAGTACGAGATCGAGCGCGCGATCAAGGACGAAGGTCAGATCCTGCTCGGCTGGCGCGACGTACCGCGCGATCCTTCGGTGCTCGGCGAGTCGGTCAAGATCATCGAGCCGGTGATCCGGCAGGTGTTCATCGGGCGCGGCGCGGGTGTCCGGGTCACCGACGCGCTCGAGCGCAAGCTCTACATCATTCGCAAGGCCGCCGGCCACGCCATCCAGGCGCTCAGGCTCAAGCACGGCAAGGAGTACTACGTCCCATCGATGTCCGCGCGCACCGTCCTCTACAAGGGGATGCTGATGGCGCGCGACATGGCCGAGTATTACCTGGACCTCAAGGACCCGCGCGTCGTGTCGGCGCTGGCGCTGGTGCACCAGCGGTTTTCGACCAACACCTTTCCGACCTGGGAGCTTGCGCAGCCTTTCCGGCTGATCGCCCACAACGGCGAGATCAACACGGTGCGCGGCAACGTGAACTGGATCCGCGCGCGCCAGGGCGCAATCTCCTCGCCGGTGCTCGGCAAGGATCTCGACAAGATCTGGCCGCTCATCTATCCGGGACAGTCGGACTCCGCATCTTTCGACAACGCCCTCGAGCTCCTGATGATGGCGGGCTATTCGGCGGCGCACGCGGTAATGATGATGATCCCGGAGGCCTGGGAGGCGCATACGCTCATGGACCCGCGCCGGCGCGCGTTCTACGAGTATCACGCCGCGATGATGGAGCCCTGGGATGGTCCGGCCGCAATCGCGTTCACCGACGGCCGCCAGATCGGCGCGACGCTCGACCGCAACGGTCTGCGGCCCGCGCGCTACCTGGTCACCGACGACGACCTCGTGGTCATGGCGTCCGAGACGGGTGTCCTGCCGATTCCGGAAGAACGGATCGTCCAGAAATGGCGTCTGCAGCCGGGCAAGATGTTCCTCGTCGACACCGAGGTCGGGCGCATCATCGACGACAAGGAGCTCAAGGACTCGCTCGCGTCGGCGCGACCCTATCGCGACTGGATCGACCGCATTGCGGTCAAGCTCGACGACCTGCCGGAGCCGAAAGAGATTCGTGAACAGTCGCGCGAGACGCTCCTCGACCGGCAGCAGGCGTTCGCCTACACCCAGGAGGACATGAAGTTCATCCTGACGCCGATGGCAGTCGACGGTCAGGATCCCGTGGGCTCCATGGGCAACGACTCCCCTCTCGCGGTGCTCTCGGACAAGAACAAGACGCTGTACCACTACTTCAAGCAGATGTTCGCGCAGGTCACGAACCCCGCGATCGATCCGATTCGCGAGGAGCTCGTGACGAGCCTCGTCTCGTTCATCGGCCCGAAACCGAACCTGCTCGGCGTCGACGAGATGAATCCTCCGCTGCGTCTGGAGGTCAGCCAGCCGGTGCTCGATTTCGCGCAGATGGAGACCATCCGGCACATCGAGAAGTACACCGACGGCAAGTTCCGGTCCTGCGAGCTGGATCTCGCCTATCCCGTGTCCTGGGGCAAGGAGGCGATCGAAGCGCGGCTGGCCAGCCTGTGCGCGCAGGCGGAAGATGCGGTGCGGGCCGGTTTCTCGATCCTCATCATCTCCGACCGCAAGATGGACCGCGAGCACGTTGCGATTCCCGCGCTGCTCGGACTCTCGGCGGTGCATCAGCACCTCGTCGAGAAGGGGCTGCGGACGAGCACGGGCCTGGTCGTCGAGACGGGGTCAGTGCGCGAAGTGCATCACTTCTGCCTGCTCGGCGGCTTCGGCGCCGAGGCGGTGCACCCCTACCTGGCGTTCGAGTCGCTGATGTCGCTTGCCGACGCGGGCACGCTCGGCAAGGTCGACTCGAAGCTGGCGTGCAAGAACTTCATCAAGGCGGTCGGCAAGGGACTGCGCAAGGTGATGTCCAAGATGGGCATTTCCACCTACATGTCCTACACGGGCGCGCAGATCTTCGAGGCGGTTGGCCTGGCGAGCCCCCTGATCGAGAAATACTTCGCCGGCACCTCGTCGAATGTCGAGGGGATCGGCGTGTTCGAGCTGGCCGAGGAGGCGATCCGGGTGCACCGGGCCGCGTTTGGCGACGACCCGGTGCTCGAGCAGGGGCTCGACGCCGGCGGCGAATACGCGTTTCGCGTGCGCGGCGAGGAGCACATGTGGACGCCCGAGGCGATTGCGAAGCTGCAGCACGCGACGCGCAAGAACGCTTACGACACGTACCAGGAATACGCGCGGATCATCAACGACCAGTCGCAGCGCCACATGACGTTCCGCGGGCTATTCGAGTTCCGCCTCGATAAATGCACGCCAGTGCCGATCGAGGAGGTCGAACCCGCCCAGGAGATCGTGAAGCGCTTCGCGACGGGTGCAATGTCGCTGGGCTCGATTTCCACCGAGGCCCACACGACGCTTGCGGTGGCGATGAACCGGATCGGCGGGAAGTCGAACACCGGCGAAGGGGGCGAGGACCGGCGGCGTTTCGCGCCCGTCCAGGCGGGTGAGACGCTGCGCAGTCGACTCGGCGCCGACCGGGTCGAGACGGACATCGAGCTCCGGGAAGGCGACTCGCTGAAGTCCAAGATCAAGCAGGTGGCTTCGGGCCGGTTCGGCGTGACAGCGGAGTATCTCGCCAGCGCCCAGCAGATCCAGATCAAGATCGCGCAGGGTGCGAAGCCCGGTGAAGGCGGCCAGCTGCCGGGACGCAAGGTGTCCGAGTACATCGCCGAGCTGCGCTTTGCGACGCCCGGCGTCGAGCTCATCAGCCCGCCGCCGCATCACGACATCTATTCGATCGAGGACATCGCGCAGCTCATCCACGATCTCAAGAACGCGAACCCCGAGGCGTCGATCAGCGTCAAGCTCGTGTCGGAGGTGGGGGTGGGAACCGTCGCGGCCGGCGTGTCCAAGGCCAAGTCGGACCATGTGACGATCTCCGGCCACGACGGCGGCACGGGCGCCTCGCCGTGGTCGTCGATCAAGCATGCGGGCACGCCGTGGGAGCTCGGCCTTGCCGAAACGCATCAGACACTGGTGTTGAACCGCCTGCGCGGCCGGATCGCAGTCCAGGTGGATGGCCAGATGAAGACGGGCCGCGACGTCGTGATCGGCGCCATGCTGGGCGCGGACGAGTTCGGCTTCGCGACCGCGCCGCTCGTGGTCGAAGGTTGCATCATGATGCGCAAGTGCCACCTGAACACCTGTCCAGTCGGCGTTGCAACGCAGGATCCGGTGCTGCGGAAGAAGTTTTCGGGCAAGCCCGAGTACGTGGTGAACTATTTCTTCTTCGTAGCCGAAGAGGCCCGGCAGATCATGGCCCAGCTCGGCATCCGCACGGTCAACGAACTGATCGGCCGCACCGACCTGCTCGATATGCGCAAAGGCATCGAGCACTGGAAGGCGAAGGGACTCGATTTCTCGCGCATCTTCCACATCCCCGACATGCCCGCGGACGTCGCGCGCTTCAATTGCGAGGCGCAGGATCACGGTCTCGACAAGGCGCTCGACAACCGGCTGGTCGAGCTCGCCCAACCCGCGCTCGAGCACGGCGAGAAGATCACCATCGAGATGCCGGTGCGCAACATCAACCGCACGGTGGGCACTCTCCTCTCCTGGAACGTGGCGAAGCGCTACGGCCTGGACGGACTTCCCGACGACACCATCCACGTACGATTCGCCGGTACTGCAGGCCAGAGCTTTGGCGCGTTCCTCGCCCGCGGCATTACCCTGGAGCTCATCGGCGAGACCAACGACTACTGCGGCAAAGGGCTTTCCGGCGGCAAGATCATCGTGCATTCGTCGCCCAAATTCCGCGGCGATCCGCTCACGAACATCATCATCGGCAACGTCGTGCTCTACGGCGCGATCATGGGCGAGGCCTACTTCCGCGGTGTCGCGGGCGAGCGGTTCTGCGTGCGCAATTCCGGCGCCGACGCGGTGGTGGAAGGCGTCGGCGACCACGGCTGCGAGTACATGACCGGTGGAACGGTGGCGGTGATCGGTGACGCGGGACGCAATTTCGCGGCCGGCATGTCCGGCGGGATTGCGTACGTCCTGGACGAGAACGGCACGTTCGCCGAGCGGTGCAATCTCTCTATGGTGGCGCTCGAGCCCGTGCATGCGGAGATCGAGCAGGAGGCGAAGGTGCGGCGCGACCTCTGGCACCGTGGGCTTGCCGACGAGGTGCTGCTGAAGACGCTGCTCGAGAAGCATGCGCAACACACGGGCAGCGCACAAGCGAAGCGCATTCTCGCCGACTGGGCGACGTTCCGCGGCAAGTTCGTGAAGGTGTTTCCGAATGAATATCGGCGGGCGCTCGGCGAACTGGCGGGTAGGCAAAAGCAGCTCTCGGCCTAGCAGGTTGCTGAGCAATGCGCGCCGCGGCAGCTTCGAATGACGAACTTAGCGTGCAAGTCATACCCTTCTTGCACGAACAAGGGGAGAAAGCCCCCTTGTATATCCCCCAATCGGAACAAGGGGCAAGCCCCTTGTATATCCCCCCGCGCGCGTGCGCGGAGTTTTTCAACACCCTGTTAGGGACGCTCGGAGCAAGATGGGCAAGGTAACCGGTTTTCTGGAGTACGAGCGACTCGCCGAGGCGGCGGAGGCGCCGCGGGAGCGTGTCAAGCACTACCGCGAGTTCGTCGCACATCTGGCCGATGCCGACGCGGCCATCCAGGGCGCGCGCTGCATGGATTGCGGCACGCCGTTCTGCATGACCGGATGCCCGATCAACAACATTATTCCGGACTGGAACGATCTCGTCTTCAGGCAGCGCTGGCGCGAGGCGATCGACGTTCTGCACTCCACCAACAATTTCCCCGAGTTCACCGGACGCGTGTGCCCGGCGCCCTGCGAGGCGGCGTGCACGCTGAACATCAACAACGATCCGGTCGGCATCAAGTCCATCGAGCACGCGATCATCGACAAGGCCTGGGAGTCGAGTTGGGTCGAGCCCGAACTGCCTGACCGCAAGACGGGCAAGCGCGTCGCGGTGGTCGGCTCGGGTCCCGCGGGATTGGCGTGCGCGCAGCAGCTGGGACGCGCAGGTCACGATGTCGTGGTGTTCGAGAAAAGCGATCGCATCGGCGGCCTGCTGCGGTACGGCATCCCGGATTTCAAGATGGAAAAGAGCCACATCGACCGCCGGATCGCGCAGATGGAGGCTGAGGGCGTGGAGTTCCGGCCGGGCGTGCGCGTCGGCACGCTGGGATCGGTCGACGGCGTGCACGACTTCTCTCGCAGCAGCATCGCGCCCGAGGCACTGCTCGCGGAATTCGACGCGGTCGTGCTGTCCGGAGGAGCCGAGGCGCCGCGTGATCTGCCGATACCCGGACGCAAGCTCGCGGGCGTGCATTACGCAATGGAGTTTCTTCCGGAGCAGAACAAGGTTGTCGCGGGTGACGAGGTGCCTGGCCAGATTCTCGCCGGCGCAAAGCACGTCATCGTGATCGGCGGCGGCGACACCGGCTCGGACTGCGTCGGGACCTCCAACCGGCACGGCGCGAAGTCGGTGACACAGTTCGAGCTGCTGCCGCAACCGCCCGAGCACGAGAACAAGCTATACGTATGGCCCAACTGGCCGATCAAGCTCCGTACCTCGAGCTCGCACGAAGAGGGTGTCGCGCGCGACTGGTCGGTGGCGACGAAGGAGTTCATCGGCGACAACGGCAAGGTCAAGGCGTTGCGCGCGGCACGCGTCGAATGGCACGACGGCAAGCTCAAGGAGATCCCGGGCAGCGAATTCGAGCTTCCCGCAGACCTCGTGCTGCTCGCGATGGGATTCGTGTCGCCGGTCCAGTCGATCCTGGAGGAGTTCGGTGTCGCGAAGGATGCGCGGGGCAACGCCAGCGCAACGACCGACGGTCCCGGCTGTTACGCGACCAGCTCGCCGAAGGTTTTTGCAGCCGGCGATATGCGCCGTGGCCAGTCGCTCGTGGTGTGGGCGATCCGCGAAGGCCGCCAATGTGCGCGGGCAGTGGACGAGTTCCTGATGGGGCACTCCAGCTTGCCTCGCTGAGAGGCCTGCAGCGCCCCGCGTCAACGTTCCAGCGGAACGGGGCGCGGACCCGGCGGAGGTCGGCCGGTGTTCTGGATCAGCGGAGGCGGATTCGGCACGTATGCTCCTCCGATGCCACCCGGACCTGGCCCCACGGTGTAGCCGGGCGGCGCGCCGCTCGATCCCCCGGATCCGATCGGTCGACCTGGTGGTGGTCGCACTACCTGCGGCCCCGGATAACCGTCGTACACTGGGGCGACCGCGGCACCCGGATCATCGCAGTCGGTACGACGCTGCGCCAGGCACTGCGCGCGCCACTGCTCGTAGGTCTGGGACTGATTCTGCGTTGCAGCCGATTGCGACTGCCGCTCCTGGTCGAGCTCGCGCTCAAGGCGCCTGACTCGGTCCTGTAGCGCCGGGTCGTTGCCGGTGCTCGGGGCGACAGGAGGGGGTTTGTACGCCGGGACCACGCTCACCTTTCCCTTGCTCTCATCGAGCACCGTCGCGCTGGAACCCTGTGGAGGCGGTGTATTGGAATAATGAACAACCCCTTTGTCGTCCTTCCACTTGTAGATTTCGGCCGCGTCGCTCGCGTCCAGAGAGACGAGTGCCGCTGCGACAACCAGCGTGAGCGTACCGGGAGAGCGCGCGAGAATTCGTTTCACAAAGGAGGTCACCGGGTCAGAACCTCGCGCGCACGGTCAATCCCGGGCGGGAGGTGAACGGCGATGCTACCGGTGGTCGTCCGCCGTGCCCCCAATTTGCGCCCGCTCCCGGTTGGCGTGGCCAGAAGCGATGTCCTTTTCCTGGCTTGAAGACAGGCCAGGGATAGAAGGGAAAGACGACCGGCGCCGCAATCGTTTCGACCGGCGCACTTACGGGCGCCGGGTAGGTGTATACGACGGTCGTGGGAGCGCGTCGAAGCGCAGCCAGCTCGTCTTCGAGCTGCTCGATTCGTCTCAGCAACTCGGCCTCGCGCCGGGCCTGCTGCAGCTCGGGCGGTCTTTCCGGAAGGGGTATCACGCTGACCGTGGGCTGGCTCTCGGCGATCCGTTTTGCCTTCACGCCCTGCGGCGGAACATTCGAATAGTTGACGACACCTCTGGCGTCCACCCACCGATAGAGATCCGCCGCAACAGGTCCGCTGGCGAGCGTGCCCAGGACAGCGCCCGCGCCGGCGAAAATCGGGAAAACACGTCGCAAGTACTTGCGGACCATTCCTCATTCTACGCCCGGAGGCCTGTCGCGGTTTGCTACAGGTTGTAAGGCTCGACCGGCCGCCGTGGTGTTTGCCCTGCGCGCCTTACGGCGCGCGCGGTACGCTCTGAACTGCGTGATAACATTCGATTTTTCCAGGATTTTCCGGCCTTTCGCGCAATGAACGTGGTGATCCTCGCAGCGGGGCAGGGCAAGCGCATGCGCTCTGATTTGCCCAAGGTGCTGCACCGCCTCGCGGGGCGCCCTCTGCTCGAGCATGTCCTGGCCAGCGCGCGCAGCCTCGCGCCGAACCGGATCGTGGTCGTCTACGGCCATGGCGGCGAAGCAGTGCGTGACGCCATCGTCCTGGAGGGTCTGGATTGGGTGCGCCAGGAGCCGCAGCTCGGTACCGGCCATGCGTTGCAACAGGCGCTTCCCACGCTCGATGCCTCGGTTGCCACCTTGGTGCTCTACGGTGATGTACCGCTCACTCGTCGCGCGACGCTCGAGAAACTTCTCGGTGTGGCGGGCGACGGCGTGGGGCTACTCACCGTCGAGCTCGATGATCCATCCGGTTATGGACGGATCGTGCGGCGCGGCGCGGACGTGGTGCGCATCGTCGAGCAGAAAGACGCCGCGGCAGCCGAGCGCGCGATTCGCGAGGTCAACACCGGGCTGATGGTGCTTCCCACCGCCCGGCTGGCGGGGTGGCTGGAGAGACTCCGGAACGACAATGCCCAGCAGGAGTACTACCTCACCGACGTGATCGCGCTGGCGGTGGCCGACGGCGTGCCCGTGTGCGCCGTGCAGCCCACGGACGCGTGGGAGACGCTCGGCGTGAACAGCAAGACCGATCTCGCCGTGCTCGAACGAACGCTCCAGCGCGAAATCGCGGCGCGCCTTCTCGACGCCGGTGTGACGCTCGCCGATCCGCAGCGCGTGGATGTGCGCGGCGAGCTGAGCTGCGGTCGCGACGTCGCCATCGACGTGAGCTGCATATT
>JBAVOG010000329.1:0-1804 GCA_049691875.1 Burkholderiales bacterium
GGCGGGTGCGGGTGGCAAGTCGGCGGGCGCCGCAGCAGGCGCGCAGGTGATCTCGGACGCCGCGTACTACACGCTCACTCCGAACGGACTGCAGGCGGGCGTTGCGGTTGCCGGGACGAAGTACTGGAAGGACAACGATCTGAACTAGGCTAGAGATAAGAAGATCAATCCGGCCATCTTTGCGCGCGCCCCGGCGTGCGGGTCGCGGATAAAGTGCCGCGGCTGCACGCCGCGGTGCGTGTTGCTGCGCCGAGGTCGGTCGTGTACAACGCGCGTGAGGTCAATCTCGTTAACTACAAGGGCTCGGCGCGACCGATCGGTAGCCGCTAAGGCGCGCTGCGGGCAGCGACGCCCGGCTCGCCTTGGGCGACATCCGGGACAGAATGGTATGTGAGCGCGATGAGGGCGTGTGTTGGCCACTCGGGCGGGGCCCTCGGTGGGCCTCGCTCGGTCGCCTGGGGCGCCCAGCGCCCAAGGCGCGTAATCCCTCTAATAGTCCCTGTTAACAGGGAAATGCCGGAGAGACGGGTTCGCAGGAGACTCCGTGCTCCGCCAGAATCCCGTCCGACCCTGCGTAGAGATCCAGCGGCCAGGTGGCCCTGACGCTACCGAAGGACTCACCCCTTGAGGCGCTAACGGGTGTTGCGGACGCTCAATGACGCGAAGGTTCAGGGCGCAAAGCCGCGCGAGCGTATCTATCGCATCGCCGACGGAGGCGGCCTCTTCCTCGTCGTGCGCCCCACTGGGTCGAAGGCGGAATCCTTACGAGATGCCGTTGAGCCATGGGCTGCGTAAGGGGTAGTCTTCAAGAACTCACCGGGCAGGGTGGCAAATGATGCCCACGTTGACGAGAGTCAACAACAAGCTGTGTGAATTCAGAGAGCATGAACTTGGATCCTGAAGAGCCAGGGCGGTGGCGCATGTATGGATCAGAGCGCAAGATGACAAGAGCCCCCAAGGTGATTGTCTTCTTATGGACTCGCGCACTGCTGGCGATCGCAGTGTGGAGCGCTGCGGATTCGGCCTTCGGGTGGATTTACCCGGAGCATCGCGACATCGCGATCCTGGCCGTGCAAGGCCTCGACGCCGAACACAAAGCGGTGTTCGATCGCTTTTGGCAGGACGCGCGAGCGGGCGACGAGCAGCGCATGTGCGAGCAGGGCGCCGACACCAAGCAGGCCCTTGCGCCGCCGTGCATCGACTGGGCTGCACTGTCCGGGATCGGCGGCGATCACTCGTGCTCGAGCCAGCAGATGCTCGAGACGGTTCGCACATCGGACTGGATTCTCGTGGTTGCCGACGTCTCTGCGCAGCTCAAGGTGGATCTCGCGAGGATACCGGTCACTGCGCCTGCAAGCCTGACGGAGGGGAGAGATTCGTCCGTCATGGCCAGCGCCCAGCGACGCTTCGCAAGCGAGCAGAACCGGGCAGATCGCCTGAACGCTTTGCGCACTGCGGACACCCGGATGCAGCGGGCGGATCCCCAGTACGCGTCCCGGGCCGATGCAAACCTTGCGCATTTCATGCTTGCCCGTCCCGACACGAACCTCGATCCGCTTGCGTACGGCACATTGGCGCTGAAACCCGGATCGGAGCTCAACGCGGTGGGCGTCTATGCCTGGTTTCACATCAGCGCGCTGGAGAAGGCGAGCCGACTCGCCGAGGAGCGGCTCTCACCAGAAGAGCGCCGCGCGCTGGCGCGCTCTGCATTGTTCGACGAGGCGTTCGCGCTCCACTTTCTGGAAGACACGTACGCATCGGGACACGTGGCCGGCAGCTGGGGCGACGTCTCGCAGCGCAAGGG
>JBAVOG010000330.1:0-4370 GCA_049691875.1 Burkholderiales bacterium
CTGTACGACTATGCACGGCGGCCGACGCTGGTCGCGGTCGCAACGATCTGGCTGCTCGGCGTGAGTCCGCTGCTGCTCTGGCTCGTCTTGCAGGGCCTTCCGCTTCCGCCCCCGCTTGCACAGGCGCTGGTCCTCGCAGCGGCGTCGTCGCCGGTCACCATGTGTGCAACCGTCAGCCTGATCGTCGGCCTGGATGCCGCGCTGGCGGTGGTCGTGGTGGTCGTGACGACCGCCCTGGTGCCCTTGACGCTTCCAATGCTGTCGCTGTCGTTGCTCGGGATGAACGTCGACATCGGGCTGGGCACGTTCATGGCGCGCCTGTCCTGGCTCATCGGCATCCCGTTCGGCGTTGCGCTCGTGGCGCGGCGGTTCGCGGGACCCGAGTGGATCGCACGCAACGCGCGGCCGCTCGACGCGATCGCGGTCATCAGCCTCGTGACATTCGCGATCGCCATCATGGACGGGATCACGGCGGCTTTTTTCGTTCGCCCCGGCGTGGTCGTCGGGACGCTCGTCGCGGTGTTCGCGACCAATCTCGCTCTGCAGCTCGCGGGGACGCTCGCATTCCGGCGCCTCGGCGCGCGGAGTGCGCTCACGATGGGGCTGATGACCGGCAACTGCAATCTGGGAATCATTCTCGTGGCGCTCGCCGACAAGGCGAGCTTCGACATCGTCATGGTGCTCGCGCTGGGCCAGATCCCGATGTACATCCTGCCTGCACTGCTCAGTCCGCTCTACCGCCACGCAGTGCGCACTGAACCCGCCTCTCGGGACCTGGAAGGAGGATAACGGGAGGGAACCGGGCGGTTCCCTCCTGTTCGGATACTTCCCGTGGCGTAGAATTCGCAACAGTGGCATCCTCGAAAGCGACATGAACGCTCCTGACGCAACCGTACGAAAGATCGTGCAGCTCGCATGCCCGCACGATTGCCCCGATACCTGCGCGCTGGACGTGACGGTCGAGAATGGCGTCGCCGTCGAGGTCAAGGGCGGCGACATGCCGTTCACGGCAGGCACGCTTTGCACCAAGGTCGCGAAATATCTCGAGCGTACGTACTCGCCCGAGCGGGTGCTGCATCCGCTGAAGCGTGTCGGGCGAAAAGGGGAAGGGCGCTTCGAGCGCATTTCCTGGGACGAAGCGCTCGATACCATTGCGGCGCGGTTCAAGGCGATCGCCGCCGTGGATCCACAGCAGATCCTGCCATTGAGCTACGCCGGCAACATGGGGCTCATCAACTACGCGGGCATGGACCGGCGCTTTTTCCACCGCCTCGGCGCCAGCCTGCTCGACCGCACGCTCTGCTCCTCCGCCGGCAAGGCGGGGATCAGGATCACGCTCGGCGCATCGGTCGGGACAAATGTGGAGCATGCGCCCCACGCCAAGCTCATCGTGATCTGGGGCTCGAATCCGATCGTGTCCAATCTGCACTTCTGGACGCGGTGTCAGGAAGCGAAGCGCCGCGGCGCGAAGCTCGTGATCATCGATCCGCGGCGGAACGAAACCGCTGAGAAGTGTCACCAGCACATCGCGCTGCTGCCGGGCACCGACGGCGCGCTGGCGCTCGCGCTGATGCACGTCATCATCGGAGAGCGTCTGTTCGACCGGGACTATGTCGAGCAGCACACCCTCGGCTTCGATCGTCTCGCCGAGCGCGTGAAGGCGTGGACGCCGGAGCGTGCGGCCGACATTTGCGGTATCACGGCGGGTGAGATCGTCGCCCTCGCGCGTGAATACGCCGCCGCGAAGCCGGCACTGATCCGACTGAACTACGGCATGCAACGCTGCCATGGCGGTGGCATGGCCGCGCGCGCGGTGGCATGCCTTCCCGCGCTGGTGGGGGCCTGGCGTCAACCCGCCGGCGGCGTCGTGCTGAGCACCGCGGGGTTCTACGGCATGAACCACCGGGCGCTCGAGCGGCCCGACCTCATTCAAGGCGCGCCGCGCACGATCAACCAGTCGGCGCTCGGCGATGCCCTCACGTCGGCCGATCCGCCGGTGAAGGCAGTGCTCGTCTACAACAACAATCCAGTCGCCGTGTGTCCCGATTCGCGCAAGGTCATCGCCGGCTTCGCGCGCGAGGATCTCTTCTGCGTCGTCCACGATCTCTTTCTCACCGACACCGCCGACTACGCGGACATCGTGCTGCCGGCCACCTCGCAGCTCGAGCACCACGACATCCATCAGTCCTATGGACATCTCTACGTGCTCGCGAGCCAGCCGGCGATCGCGCCGGTGGGCGAGTCGAAGCCGAACGCGGAGGTCTTTCGCCTGCTCGCGAAGCGCATGGGGTTCACCGAGCCGTGCTTCGACGATACTGACGAGGACATCTGCCGGCAGGCGCTGGAATCGTCCAGCCCGTCGCTTGCGGGCATCGACTGGGACGGGTTGAAGGCGGCGGGCTGGAAACGCCTCAGCGTACCGGACGCGCCGTTCGCGAACGGCGGCTTTCCCACGCCGTCGGGGAAATGCGAGTTCTACAGCGAATTCGCGGCCGGTCAGGGCCTCGATCCGCTCCCGACCTACGTGCCGCCGTACGAGGGTCCGACCAGCAATCCCGAGCTCGCGAAACGCTTTCCGCTCGCATTCATCTCGCCGCCCAACCGCCACTTCCTGAACAGCTCGTTCGCGAATCTCGAGTTCGCGCGCAAGGAGGCAGGCGAGCCGGTGCTCGAGATGCATCCGCACGACGCGGCCCCGCGCGGGATCGCCGAGGGCACGCTGGTTCGCATCTTGAATGACCGCGGATCATTCACCGCTCGTGCGCGGCTCAACGGCCGTGCGCGCGCCGGGGTGGTGATGGCGCCGTCGGTGTGGTGGAAGAAGCTCTCGCCGGACGGTCGCAACGCGAACGAGGTCACTTCCCAGGCGATCGCCGATCTGGGCGGCGCCGCGACCTACTACGATTGCCTGGTCGACGTAACGACGGCGTGACGCGCATCTTGGGTGCGGCGCGTGTCGGGTCAGACGGGCCGGTGGAATTTCCGGTGCAGCATCAGGATCCACACGCCGACCGCGATCACGAACCCGATCAGCAGCGCGAGGAACGGCACCAGCGGAAGGACCGGTGGGGCAGATTCGTGCGAGCGCAGAATCAATGCGTGCACGCCCGCGACCATCAGGACGATCAGGCAGCCCAGCCAGCACGCATGCCGGCCGAGGTACGCGAACGACGCTGCGCGCCGCTCCGGCGCGAACCAGTGCTCCCGGTTCGGGAGGTTGACGAACGCCGACCCGGGCCAGGCGCGCGGCAGCAGCCCCACCATCGCGGTGACGAGCACAGGGAAGGCGACGCCGAACATGAGCATCCAGGCAAGGTAGCCTTCGCGGGTCATCCAGGCATCGGCGCGCCCGCCCCATCCGAAGTGGGTGGCGACGTGTTCGGGAAACGCACCGATGGTCGCGACGAGGAATCCCGCCGACCCGACGAGAAGCAGTACGAAGAGTACGCAAGGCATCGGAAGGTGTGCGGCGCTATTTTCTGTCCTCGGGACCGGTGCCCGGAAATTCGGAGGCGAACCTCGCTATCCACTCTGCCGCGGCTTCCTCGGACGTCAGCTGCCGGCCCTCGCTCTTCAGCACTTCGCGCCGATACTGCTCGATGTGGCAAACCTGCTCCACCAGGCGTCCGCGGTATGCGTCCTCGACATCGAGGAACTCCACACCGACCTCGAATGCGCCGTCGGCCTCGCTGCACCACACGACTCGTGCCCGCGTCGAGAATTGCGGGCGCACGGAAGGGATGCGCAGGAGAACGACGCTGCCGGGCTCGAGGACCGTCTGAGACTGAAAAGCCAGACCGCCGAGGCTGACGTTGCGCAGGGGAGGCGCAGCAGCCGCCCGTCGCCGCTCGCGGCGGATCTGGATCGGAATTTCCGTCGGGTGCCGGATGAACTGCCGCATCGCGCGATTCGGGCGGGTGCTCGCTTCACCGCCGGTCAGCATGGTGCCACGTTAGCGATGCGCGCGTGCGGCCGGTTCCCACGAGCAGCGCACTCACGAGCAGCGCACCAGCCGCGACGAGGGATGGCGCGACAAAGCTTCCGGTTGCATCGGACAGGATGCCGGCGAATGCCGGGCCGACGGTCTGGCCCAGTCCGAACGCCGTGGTCATCATTGCGAGCGTGTGGCGCGGATCGCCCCGGGAAAGCTGGCGCGCGCCGACGAGCCCGAGCGCAGTGATTCCCACGAACGTGCCGCCGAGAAACGCCGCCGCGAGCAGCACACCGGGCGTCGCGACCCAGAGCACGCTCGCCGTGACACCGGCCGCCTCCACCAGGCACGCGAGCGCGAACGCCCGGGCGATGTCGATCCGCCTGGCGACTCCGGTCCAGAAGGCGACCGAAGGGATCGCGGCGATGCCGACCACCAG
>JBAVOG010000331.1:0-3484 GCA_049691875.1 Burkholderiales bacterium
CTCCCGCGCCGGAGGCGCCCGCCCAGGAGATCGCCAAGGTCGAGTCGACCGATGCGGGCGCAACAAACACGGCGCCCAGCGTGGCGGACGCCAGCATGACGGTTCGCGCCAGCGGCGTCGAGGTCGCACGTGACGGCAGCGGGCTCGGGACGCCCGCCGTGTCCGATGCGACGAAGCACGAACACGAAGTCGCGGAAGCGGCCGTCGCGGCGCTCAGCGCGCCGGAATTCCAGGACGATCTGAACAAGCTGCGCGAACAGAATGCGGAAGAGGCGACCGGTGAGGCGCGCGTTGCCGGAACGGTGTTCGCGGCAAGCACCAGCCTGTCGGTTGGCTATGTGATCTGGCTGCTGCGCGGCGGGGTGCTGCTCTCGAGCCTGCTCTCGTCGCTGCCGGCATGGCGGCTCGTCGATCCCCTGCCGGTGCTCTCGCGATTGAGCGATGGATCGGAAGACGAGGATGACGCATCGCTCGAGGAGCTCGTCACCCACGAAGGCGATGACGAGTACGGCAACGACGTCGCCGACGACGTCGACGCGGATGAGCCCGCCGGACCCGCGGCCCAGCACGATCGCTGAGGCCAGGCGTCGACGAATAGCAGGACGAAAGGTACGAGGAGAACGACAACATGCTGAGAAAAGTGCTTACGACGCGAACCTATCTTGCGATGGGGCTCGCATTCCTGGTTGCGAGCCTGCTGCTCGCCGCCGCGTTCTTCGGGCTCATGCCGGATCGGGCTGCCGCCATCCGTGAAGGGCGCGCAGCGTTGGCGGAGCTCGCGGCGGCCAATGCCACTGCGCTCGCCACCCGCGGCGAGATCGCGCAGGCCGAAGCGATGCTCAAGTTCATGGTCGGCCGGAACGGCGATCTGCGGTCGGCGGCCCTGCGCAAATCCGGCGGCGACGTCGTCGCATCGGTCGGAGAGCACGCGCGGATCTGGCAGCCGATGGCGGACGATCGGTCGACCGATCGGCAGATCAAGGTGCCGATCCGCTCGGGCCGCGGGCGCTGGGGTCAGATCGAGCTCGCGTTCGAGCCGATCAAGATTCCGTCGCTTTTCGGACTGATGGAGATGCCCTGGCTGCACCTGCTGGGCTTCATGTTCTTCGCGTGCTTCGGATCGTTCTACTTCTATCTCGGGCGGATGCTCCGCCACATCGATCCGTCCCAGGCGGTGCCGACGCGTGTGCGCTCGGCGCTCGACACCCTCGCCGAGGGGCTGCTCGTGATCGACAAGAAGCAGACGGTGGTCCTCGCCAACCAGGCCTTCGCCTCCCTGCTCGGCGCGACGACCGACGAGCTGGTGGGCCACGAGACCGGCGCGCTGGGATGGCTCGGATCGGACGGGGAACCCGTCAAACCCGGGGAGTTTCCCTGGACGATCGCCCTGCGCGAAGGTGTGTTGCAACGCGACCGCATGCTTCGCCTGCGCGACGCCGCCGGCAAGCTGCGTACGTTCAAAGCCAACTGCTCGCCGGTCATCGGCGGCGACGGCAAGCCTGGCGGCGTGCTGATCAGCCTGGACGACGTGACGCGCCTCGAAGAGAACGAGGTCGAGCTCCGCAAGGCGAAGGAAGAGGCCGAGACCGCGAACAAGTCGAAGAGCGAGTTTCTCGCCAACATGAGCCACGAGATCCGCACGCCGATGAATGCCATTCTCGGCTTCACCGAGCTGCTCAAGCGCGGACACGGGCGGACGCACGAGCGCGAAGTGCGGCGCCATCTCGACACCATCCACTCGAGCGGCAAGCACCTGCTCGAGCTGATCAACGACATTCTCGACCTCTCGAAGGTGGAGGCCGGGCGCATGGAAGTGGAACGCATCGACTGCGAGCCGCATCGCGTCATCCGCGAAGTCGTGAAAGTGCTCGGGGTGCGCGCACGGGACAAGGGCATCGGCCTCGAATTTTCGGCGGAGAGCGCGGTGCCGGCGGTCATCCAGTCGGATCCCTCCCGCTTGCGCCAGATTGTCACGAACCTGGTTGGAAATGCGATCAAGTTCACCGAGCAAGGTGCCGTGCGCGTGATCATCCGCGCAGGCGGATCGGTTGCGGTGCCCCGCTACGAAATCGACGTGATCGACAGCGGAATCGGCATCGCAGCCGACAAGCTCGACGGCATCTTCGAGGCGTTCGTTCAGGCAGACAGCTCGGTGACGCGGCGGTTCGGCGGAACGGGGCTTGGCCTCGCGATCAGCCGCCGCTTCGCGCGCGCGCTCGGCGGAGACATCATCGTGACCAGCGAGCCGGGTGTGGGAAGCACGTTCGCGATCACGATCGATGCCGGGCCGCTCGCCGGCGTGAGGATGCTCGACCCGGCCGAGGCGTGCCAGCTGGATCTGGACGTGGCCGACGAGGAACAGATCCGGTGGGAGTTTCCTTCCGCGCGGATCCTGGTCGTGGACGACGGCGCGGAGAACCGCGAGCTCGTCAGGCTGGTGCTGGAGGAGAACGGGCTCACGGTCGAAGAGGCCGAGAACGGCCAGATCGCGGTGGACAAGGCGGCGGTCACCCGCTTCGACGTCATCCTCATGGACATGTCGATGCCCGTGATGGACGGGTACACCGCCACACGCACACTGCGCCAACGGGGTTTCAAGACACCGATCTTCGCGCTCACCGCGCACGCCATGGCGGGCTTCGAGAAGGAAGTGCTCGAGGCAGGATGCACCGGTTACGTGACCAAGCCCATCGACATCGACGTTCTGCTCGGCGCGCTCGCGGAAAAACTGGGCGGAAAGCGCGTGCATGGCAAGCCCTCTGCACCACGCCTAGCCCCTCAACAACCGAGCTCCCCGCAGCCCACGCCCGTCGCAGTCGCCAGCCGCGCGGAGGCCGCGACGCCGACGGAAAGCTCACCAGTCCTGTCAAGCTATGCGAACCAGCAGCGCATGTGGCCCATCCTCGGTCGATTCGCCGCACGACTCGACGAACAGCTCAAAGCCATGGACGAGGCTTACTCGGCACTGGACTTTCCGCAGCTTGCCAGCCTCGCGCATTGGCTGAAGGGCGCCGGTGGAACGGTCGGTTACCACGCCTTCACGGAGCCGGCCCGGGTCCTGGAGACCTGCGCAAAGGCTGGAGACGGTCCAGGAGCCTCGGCAGCGCTGCGTGAACTACATCACCTTGGCAATCGCCTCGAGGTACCGGGCGCGAGGCAGGCTACCCCAGTGGCGGCGTGAGACCTGACGCAATGTGCGCAATGCACACCGAGAAGGGGCAGTACTGCTTCATCGGGCACGGGTATTGCAAGACCTATGCTCGAACCGCCTCTAGCATCGAGGAGGAGAGATCATGAGCATGGTAATCGAGAAGTTATCCCATCTGTCGCAGCAGATCGTCACGTTCGACGGCTCCGATGATCTGCTGTCGCAAATCAAAGCCGGCGGCGGGATCCCGGTCTCCGGACCGGAGGATCAGCAGTCCGCCAACTCGCTCATCATGATGGTGGACGATGAGCCCATCAACCTCGAGGTGCTACAGAC
>JBAVOG010000332.1:0-7745 GCA_049691875.1 Burkholderiales bacterium
AGCTTGGACCGTCCCGATATCTTGACGCCGAGGTTGCGGGTGATGTGCCGGCTTGCCAGTGCACTGACGGGCTTGCCGATCGTGCCGTCGCGCAGGCTCTTCCGCACGTACGCGAACTTCGGGTTGAAGCGCTGCGAATAGCCGATCGTGAACTTGAGGTTGTTGCGCTTCGCGAGCGCGATGAGCTCGTCGGCCTCGGCGGGCTCGACGGCGATGGGCTTCTCGAGGAACACGTGCTTGCCCGCGAGCAGCGCATCGCGCGCCATCGGAAAGTGCGTGGATTCCGGCGTCGCTGAGACGATCACCGCTTCGATGCCCTTCATGTCGAGGAGCGCGCGGTAGTCCTCGGTCGCGGTCCTGGGATGCGTCGCCCTGGCCACCTCTTCGAGCCGGTCGGGCCGGATCTCGGCGATGTGCAGCTCGCTCACCATGGGCGTGTCGGCGCAGGTCTGGGCACGGATGCCGCCGCACCAGCCGGTTCCGATGACCGCAACGTTGATCGGTTTCATGAAGTGTTTCCTCCTGCGGGCAATCGATGGTCGCGGGATCAACCCGCCGCCCGCAACCCGGGTACGCCGAGACGCGCGGCGAGGGCGTCGAGCCGCTCGAGCAGCATGCCGTGCAGCGGGATCCCCTCGCGCTCGCGCTCGATGCGGATGGCATGGCTGCGCTCGCCCGGTACACGCACCGCGTCGAAGCCCGGCAGGGTCGGCGACGCGCGCAATTCGCGAATCACCCGATCCACCTCCCGCTTGAACGCCTTCACGTCGCCGAACGATGCGATCGATATTGCGATGATGAGCTGGCCGGTGTTGGTCGCCGTGCTCTGGTCGGCGTTGAAATCGACGGTATCGCGTCCCACCCCGGCGCCGTTCAGCACGCCGGCCAGCAGGCTGAACATGAGCGCGAGCCCGTAGCCCTTCGGTCCGCCGATCGGGAGCAGGGAGCCTTCGCCCGCGCGCTGCGGATCGGTGAGGGGCCGGCCTTCACGATCGATCATCCAGCCTTCGGGCATGGTCTCGCCATGGCTCGCCGCGCCTTTGACCTTGCCATACGCCGCGACCGAGGTTGCCATGTCCAGCACGACCGGCGGCTCCTCCAGCCCGGGCACGGCCACCGCGATCGGATTGGTGGAAAGCAACAGCGCAGTGCCTCCCCACGGGGCCATGTGATTCGCGTTACCGACCGCGATGTAGAGCCCGATCATGTCGCGCTCGAGCGGCATCGAGGCATACAGCGAGGCGGGTCCGGCGTGGTTGCTGTTCCGCGCCCCGACCCAGGCGACGCCGCTCTTCGCCGCCTTGTCCATTGCGAGCCCTGCCGCGAATTCCATGACCAGGTGCCCCATGCCGTTGTCGCCGTCGACCAGCGCCATGCCGGCAGATTCGCGAACGACCCTTATCGAGGGCTTCACGTTCATGCCGCCCTTATGGATGCGCTCGACGTATTGCGGCAACCGGAACACGCCGTGATTGTCCGACCCGATGAGATCGGCACGCGTCATCAGCGCAGCGACCCGTGCGGCATCCTCGTTTGGCAGCCTGGCCGCGACGAGCGCCCGCGCGATGAACGACTCGAGCGCTTTCGCTGGAATGCGTGCGGATTCCGGCTTGCCAGATGCGCGGTTCATGCGGCAGCACCCGCCTTTCGATCTCGCCCGGCGAGCGCCTCGAAGACGCCAGACGCGAGCTTTGCACGGTGCTGTGCCACGACTGGCGCGACGGCGCGGATGAAACTCTCACGGTCCGCGTCGCTCAGGCGCACGATCTGGCTCCCGGCGGTCCAGAGCTTCGCGAGCGCATCTTCGTCTTCTGCGGCGGCCATGCGACGTTGCTCGGCGGTCGCTTCGGCCGCGGCTGCCGTGACCGCGTCGCGGACTTCCTGCGGCCAGCGCGCGTAGGCAGCACCGTTGCACAGCAACGCCGCCGCTCCCCAGAAGTGGGAGGAGAGCGTGATGTGCGAATGATGATCATGGATCGCGAAGTTGTAGATGTTCGTGAGCGGATTGTCCTGCGCGTCCACCGTGCCGGCGCGCACTGCGGCCAGCAGATCTTTCACGTCGAGCGGCACGGGCTCGAAGCCTAGTGCACGAAACACCTCCCGGTGAGTCGCGCTGAAGAGCGTCCGGATCCGCAGGCCCTTGCAGTCCGCGGGCGACCGGATCGGCCGCACGCGGTTGCTCCAGTGCCGGAATCCATTGTCGAAGTACCCGAGCACCTTGTATCCGTGGGCCGTTGCGAGCTGCCCGGACAGCCGGTCGCCGAGTGCGCCGTCGAGCGCCGCGTAGGCCTGCTCTCGCCGCTCGACGACGAACGGCAAGTCGAGCACCGCGAGCTCGGGCACCGCTTCGGCCAGATAGCTGGTCGAAAAGTAGCACAGGTCAATCTTGCCGGTGCGCACCCACTCGAGCAGATCGGCGGCATTGTGGCCGCGCGCGACGACGTTGCCGTCGAGCTCGAACCGGACCGCCTCGCCCAGCCGCGTGGCCAGGCCCTTGCCGAGAACCTCGGCCGCGCGATTGTGGATCGAGGCGGGCGGCTGATAGCCGCCGCAGCGAATCAGGATCGATTGCACGCCGCGGCGCTCTTGCGGTTGCTCGGCCTGGATGTCCCCGTCACTTCTTGAGCTGTTCGACGAGCTTCTTGTACTCCGCCTTCTGCTCCGCACGGATCTTCTCGTACTCGGGGCCGCTCATGTACGCGGTGTTCTCGTCGATCCGCTTCATGAGATTCTGATAGGTCTTGTCGCTGTTCAGCTTGGCGAACGCTTCTTCCAGCTTCTTCTTGCGGTCCTCCGGGATCCCGCGCGGCGCGAGGATCACGCGCGACATTTCGCCCATGCCGCCGTCGACCTTGAAGCCGAGCTCCTTGAACGTCGGCACCCCGGGGAGCACGCTCTTGTCGCCCGCAATCGCGAGCGCGCGGACCTTGTCGCCCTGCGCCTCGACCACCGACGGGAAGGCGATGGTGAAGTCACCGTCGCCTGCAAGCACCGCCTGCATTGCCGGTCCGCCGCCCTTGTGCGCGACGAAGGTCGCATCCACACCAGCCTCGGCCAGCAGCTGCGCCCCGGGAACCATCGAAGCGCCCCAGTTGCCGCTGTGCGCGAACTTCAGCTTGCCGGGGTTCGCGCGCCCATAGTCGAGCATGTCCTTGAGGGTCTTCCAGGGCTTGTCGGCGCGCACCACGATTGCCCCCGGGGCGTAGTTGATCTGCGCAATCGCCACGAGATCCTTGGTCGGATCGTAGGGCAGCTTCTGGACGAACTGCTGGAGCTGGTCGATGTAGTTGTGCGTGAAGATCAGCGTGTAGCCATCCGGCTCGGCCTTCGCGGCAGCGGCCGTGCCGATCTGCCCACCGGCGCCCGGCATGAGTTTCACGACGATGGGCTGTCCGAGATACGTCGGAATGACGCTCGTGAAGACCCTCGCATTGAGGTCGTGCGAGCCGCCGGCGCCGAGCGGGATGATGAGGGTGATCGGCTTGTCGGGATATTCGGCAAACGCGGGCGACATGCCGACGCCGCACGCCAGCAAGAGCCCGAGCGCGAGTTTTGCAATCAAACGGGATTTCATTGTCTCCTCCTCTATGGGCCGGTCCGACCGATCGGACCGGTAGTTTACATTGCGGGATTGTGGCACTGGCCGGCGCCGAGCGCGTCAATTTTCCGCTGTGCCGCGGGCGGCCTGCTCGCGGCGCAGCTTGGTGGCGCGGTGCCACAGCCAGTAGGTCACCAGCGGCGTCGCCACGAGGACCACTGCCGTGATCGGGCGATCGACGAAGATGAAGTGCACAAACTCGCCCTGCGACATGCTCAGGGTCTGCCCCAGCGCATACTCGAACACCGGTCCGAGGATGAAGCCCATCACCATTGGCGAGATGTCGAATCGCAGCTTCTTCGCCACGTATCCCAGCACTCCGAAGAAGATGAGGATGAACAAGTCGAATTCGTTCGAGTCGAAGGCGTACGCTCCCGTCACCGCGAACAGCAGCGTGAGCGGCAGCAGGACGGACTTGCGGATTGTCACGATCCTGGCGAAGAAGGGGATCGTGAGGTAGCCGATCACGAGGAACAGCAGATTGGCGAGGACCATCGCCACCAGGATCCCGAACACCAGCGGGCCCTGCTCCTCGAAAAGCTGCGGCCCTGGACGCAGTCCATTCGCCACGAACGCGCCGAGGAGGATCGCCGTCAGGTTGTCGCCCGGAATGCCGAGCGTCAGCAGCGGCACGAGCGTCGGCGCGTTGACGGCGTTGTTGGCCGCCTCGGGCGCGGCAACGCCCTCGAGCTCGCCCTTGCCGAACGTCTCGGGGTGTTTCGAGGCGTTCTTCGCGGCACTGTATCCCACCATGGCTGCGATCACCTGACCCATGCCCGGGATGGCGCCGATCACCGCGCCGATTCCGGTCGAGCGCAGGATCGTGCGGAAACAGCGTTTGAATTCCGCGAACGTCAGCCGCTCCCCCTCGCGCCCGGCGGCCTTGGTGATCATCGACGCGCCCTTCTTCTCGACGGCTTCGAACACTTCCGGTAGCGCGAATACGCCGATCAGCATCGGCAGGAGCGGGATTCCCGATCGGAGCGGGAAAAAGTCGAACGTGAAGCGGGCAACGCCGCCGAGCGGATCCTGCCCGACGATTCCGAAGAACAGCCCCAGCACCAGCATGACCAGGCCCTTGACGAACACGCCGCTCGCGCTGGCCGTGATGACGACCAGGCTGAGCAGGATGATCGCGGCGAGCTCTGGCGGACCGAACTTGACGGCAATGAGCGCGATCGGCCCGATCAGGAACAGCGTCAGGATGCTACTCGCGGTGTCGCCGAACGCGGAGGCGAACAGCGCCATCTCCATTGCCTTGCGCGACTGACCCTTCTTCGTGAGCGCGGGCCCGTCGAAGGTGGTCGCCATCGAGGCGCCGGTACCGGGGATCGACACGAGGATCGCAGGAATGCTGCCGCCGTAGATGCCGCCCTTGGTGACTGCGAGCAGGAACGGGATGCCCACCAGCGGGTCGACGAAGAACGAAAGCGGCAGCAGGATCGCCAGCGCCATGGTCGTCGTGAACCCGGGCAGCGCGCCGACCAGGATGCCGAGGAGCACCCCGATCGACATCATCACGAACGTGTCCACACGAAACGCGAGTGGTGCGCCGGCGACGAACAGGTCCCACATATGCGAATGCTTCCTCTCCGGTCACGCGGCGTGCAGCACCGCGCGAGCGTCGGCTGATCGCTAGAAATACGGAAATTCCGGGAGCGACACGAGCAGGAGCCGCGTGGCGCCGTAGTAGATTGCAACCGGCGTCAGCACGCTGACCGCGACAGTGAGGTAGTGATTGCGGTTGCCGTAGAAGACTGTGAGCACGAACGTGAGCGCGATTCCCGAGACGACGAAACCGAGAATCGGCAGCAGAAAGGCGTATGCCACCACGCACACGAGCGACACGCCGACGTTGAAGTACCCTTGCGTATCGATTGCCCGAAAAAGATTCAGCTCGCGCAACCGCCCGCTGACGACGAAATACACGATCGCAATCACCAGCAGGGCGCCCAGGACGAGGCGCGGGTAGAAGGTCGGATCGAGTGCGGAAAGCGCGCGCCCGAAGAGTTTCTCGGGCTTGGCGACCTGGAAGGGAACCGCCGCAAGCAGGGCCGCGGCAAGGGCCGCGACGGCGAGCGCGGCCACATGGTTGAAATTCCACCTGGACCACCTCGAACCGCCCGCCTTGCGGGTTGCGGCTGGTGGGTGCGATCTGCCCATGTTTCTCCTCCTGGCCCCGCCGTTCCCGGCCGGTGCCGGGTGACGCGTTATCGTTGTTTTGTCCCGATCCGGTCGAATACTGCCATTTTTCCCGGGAACGTCCCGGATTTCTCCGCGTCTCGAGCGCGCGACCGGATACGACTTATACCCCCAGTTGCACAATGAAAGAAGATTCGCAGTTCCGCTAAGTCCATGCTATTAATTCATAACCACCTGTTTCCATCCGGGCAGCGGCGCCCGCTGCGCACGCTCGCCCCAATCGCGCATGCGGAACTGGAATAGATCCACCATGACCGTGAATTCTCATTCGTAGCAGGATCGCTGTACCGTCTTGAGCCACCCTGAGGAGGAGAGACCGCCATGAATCCAGAAGACCGGACAGTCCCCACAACCGAATCCGCCGCGGGCGACGATCAGAACGCTGGGGGACCCGCATCCGAGTTTCATACGGGCCGCCGCAATTTCATTTCGGGGGCCGGGGCGCTGGGCGCCGCCGCGGCGATTCCGCTCGTCATGGCGCCGCGCTGGGCGCGCGCCGACAAATGGCCGGATCGCGCAATCACCGCCGTCGTGATGTATGCAGCGGGTGGCGGAACGGATGTGGTGCTGCGCCAGCTCGCTGGCGAGATGGCGAAATCCGTAGGATGGGACGTCAATGTCATCAACAAGCCCGGGGGCGTGGGTGCCGTGGCCACGAGCTTTGTGCTCGGCAAGCCGGCCGACGGCTACTGGTGGCTCGGCGCGGCGAATTTCAACAAGTTCGTGCGCGTCATGGGCGGCTCCGACTCGGTGGCTTGGACGGACTGGCAGTTCTATCAGGCCGCCAATTCACTCGCCAGCTGGTCGGTGCGCACCGAGTCGCCGTTCAAGTCGTTCGAAGAGGTCGTCGCGTACGCCAAGAAGAATCCGGGCAAGCTGACCATCTCGACTTCCGGCACCGGCGGCATCTGGCATGAGCTTGCGGCGATCATCGCGCAAGCCGCTGGCATCAATATCCGGTACGTTCCCTACAAGGGTGGCAAGCCGGCCACGCTCGCCGGCCTGCAGGGCGAGACGGACATTGCCGGCGGCGGGGTACACGAGCATATCGAATTCATCCGCGCCGGCAAGCTGCGCTGCCTGCAGCAAACCGGTGCCAAGGACATCACGGTGGAGGGCGTGGGCGTGCTGCCTTCGGTCGGGAATTTCCTGCCGGCGCTCAAGCCGGCGCTGCCGGTGGGCGGCAACTACAACATCGTCCTGCGCCGCGATACGCCCCTGGAAATTCTCAGGGAGGTCGAAAAGGTCTTCGTCGCCGCCGTGAAGGCACCGGGCTTCCAGGAGATGGCGAAAAAGCGCTACTTCGACATCGACATCCGCACCGGCGAGGCGGCCGATCGCCGCGCCGCGCAGCTCGAGGTCCTGACCGCCGCCACGTTTGCGGAAGTGAAGGACCAGCTCGGCAAGACGCCCAAGTCTGCCGCGGAGCTCGGCCTGCCGACGCCCGCGGAGTTCGACAAGTGGTGGCCGCCGAAGGGCTACAAGCCGCGCATGGCCTGAGCGTTGCCCGCAGCAAACGCGCCGTTTAGGCGCAAAGTCGCGGCGCGGGACGGGATCGGTCGTCCCGCCGCCCCGACATGCGGCGGCGCAAGGTTTCCGATCAAAGAACGGAGGAGTCAGGCCAGGTGAGTCCGGACCAGGACGAGGCGCGCATCGCGCGTGAACGCGAGGGCCTCGAGCAGGGATTTCACGGCGAGGAAGAGGACGCTTCCACGCCGCAGAAGGATTTCCTGGCTGCCGTCGTGGTGGGCGCATTTGCCATAGCGGTGATGATCCTTGCCGCGCAGCAGCCGAACCCCGGTCGCACGCTGACCGCGCCCGGTCTGCTTCCGTTCATCACGGGCCTGACCCTGTTCGCGATGGCGATCGGGCTGGCCCTTGACGCAGTGCGCGAAGGCGGCGCTAAGAATCTGCGGAGCGCATTCTCCGCGGACGCCGCCGAAAG